>JAAOZY010000377.1 GCA_012274205.1 Betaproteobacteria bacterium | reverse complement strand
GTGCGCGGTGCACTGCAAGATCCTGCAGTGCTGATACATCTGGCGCAGCTTGCGCTCCGCGTCGGCTTCGTCCCTGCCGTGTATCAACACCTTGTCCACAACCAGCCCGGTGCGCGTGCGTATGCGGAAACCGAATTTCATGATCGCTGAAGGCGCCACAAACTCCTCCTCATTCAAGCGCTTAAGCAACTAATAGCATACGCCTTCGATCAACTCAACGCAAATTTATGTTCCAACGGTATTTTTTCTCATTTAGCCCGGTATTTGCCCGGGCGCCGGAGGGGTGCCGGAGGTCTTTTCCGATACTGGGCGAGCAATCCCGGACGCAGAAAACGAAACGGCCGGCATTCAGCCGGCCGCAACACGCTGCAATGCGAAACTTACTTCAGGCCATTGCCTTGATTGCGGCGGACAGGCGGCTCTTGTGGCGCGCAGCCTTGTTCTTATGGATGATCTTCTTGTCGGCAATGCGGTCGACGATGCTGGTGGACCGGGTCAGTGCCTTTTTCGCGACTTCCTTGTCACCGCCGGCGATTGCCTTGTTCACGTCCTTGATTGCCGAACGCAGCGTCGAGCGCAGGCCGGAGTTGTGCCGCCGCTGTTTTTCCGCTTGCCGGGAACGCTTGCGCGCCGAATTGGTATTGGCCATGGTGGAACCTGGGTGAGGAACACGAAAGGGCGCAATGATACTGATTTAGTCCCTGTTGCGCAAGCGAAGTTTAGTTCCGGCATGAGGCACTTTGCGCATTAGCCTCCGCTGAAACTTCGTTTTCGTATAATCGTGGCCATGAATCTTCTGCGCGCGCTCGCCACGGTGAGCAGCATGACGCTGGTATCCCGGATCCTCGGCTTTGTGCGCGACGCCGTCATTGCGCGCCTGTTCGGTGCCGGCCTGGCCACGGACGCCTTTTTCGTCGCGTTCCGCATCCCCAATCTGCTGCGCCGGCTGTTTGCCGAAGGCGCATTTTCCCAGGCCTTCGTGCCGATTCTCGCGGAATACAGGACGCGAAATGGAGAAGGAGAGACCAGGGTGCTGGTCAGCCGCGTCGCTACTGCTCTTTCGCTCGCGGTCTTCGCGGTCAGCATCCTCGGCATGCTCGCGTCGCCCTGGATCATCTATGTCAGCGCACCCGGATTCTCCGCCATGCCGGAGAAATTCGATCTCACCGTGGCGATGCTGCGCATCACATTTCCCTACCTGCTGTTCATCTCGCTGGTATCGCTTGCAGGCGGCATTCTCAACACCTGGAGCCGTTTCGCCGTGCCGGCGTTCACGCCGACGCTGTTGAACCTGAGCTTCATTTTCTGCGCGCTGGTGTTTGCGCCCTATTTCCACCCGCCGGTAATGGTGCTGGCCTGGGCGGTGCTCGCCGGCGGCGCGCTGCAGCTTGCGCTGCAGCTGCCTTACCTCGCGCGCATCGGCATGCTGCCGCGTTTGCGCGCCGATTTCATGGATGCGGGGGTCAGGCGCATACTCAGGCTGATGGGACCGGCCGTATTCGGCGTTTCCATCGCCCAGCTGTCGCTGCTGATCAACACCATCTTCGCTTCGTTTCGCGCCAATGGCAGCGTGTCCTGGCTGTACTACGCTGACCGCCTGATGGAATTCCCCACCGGCATGCTGGGGGTGGCGCTGAGCACGGTACTGCTGCCCAGCCTGTCAAAGTATTATTCGAGCAGCGCGAATGACGCCCTCGAACAATACAGCCGCCTGCTCGACTGGGGGCTGCGCCTGACCCTGCTGCTCGCGCTGCCGGCGGCGGTGGCTCTGGCGCTGCTGGCCGTGCCGCTGATCAGCACGCTGTTTCACTACGGCCATTTCAGCGTCGAGGATGTGTGGATGACGCGCCGCGCGCTGGTCGCCTACAGCGTCGGGCTGGTCGGCCTGATCCTGGTGAAAGTGCTGGCGCCGGGGTTCTACGCCCGCCAGAATATACGCACGCCGGTGAAAATCGCCGTGATCACACTCATTGCCACGCAGCTCATGAACCTCGTCCTGATCGTCCCGCTCAAGCACGCGGGCCTCGCGCTCGCAATTGGACTGGGGGCGTGCCTCAACGCCGGATTGCTCTACTACAAACTGCGTCAGCATCGCATCTACCAGCCGCAGCCGGCGTGGGGTCGCTTTGCACTGCGGCTGGCGCTCGCGCTGGTGATGATGGCCGCAGTCCTGTGGGGCGCTTCCGGCAGCGACAGCTGGTGGCTGGCGGCGGCTTGGCAAGCGCGGCTCGCCGGCCTGGTCGGCCTGGTGTGCCTGGGAGCCGTAATATATTTCGCCACGCTGTGGCTGCTTGGCTTTCGTATCGGGGATTTTGCCAGGCGCGCTGCCGAATAGTACATAGAAGGGGCTGTACGACGCGAGGCATGGAACTGCAACATCGACTTGAGTTATTTTCCGCGCTGCTGTGCCGCGAGGATTTCGATCTCGCCGAGGCGTGCCTGCTGATTGCACAGGATGCCTATCCGGAACTGGACGTCGCCGGCCATCTGGCGCGCATCGACGCGATCGCCGCGACCGTGAAGAGCCGCATCGCCGGCGACGCCTTCGCCGAGCAGAAGATCGTGGCCTTGAACCGCCACCTGTTTGGTGAGCTCGGCTTTCGCGGAAACACGCTCGACTACTACGATCCGCGCAACAGCTATCTCAACGAGGTGCTGGAGCGGCGCACCGGCATACCGATCACACTGGCTATCCTGTACCTGGAGATCGGCCGGCGCTTGGGCCTGCGCCTGCAGGGCGTGTCCTTTCCCGGGCACTTTCTGGTGAAGCTGCGCGTGCGCGGGGGACAGTTGGTGCTCGATCCGTTCTGCGGCGGCGAGACGCAGTCGGAGGCGGAATTGCGCGCGCGTCTGGCACTGGCGCTGCCGCAGCGCGACGGCGACCCCGCGCCGCTCGGGCAGTTCCTGCAGGCGGCGACGCCGCGGCAGATCCTCGCGCGCGTGCTGCGCAATCTGAAGGGCATTTACCTGCAGTCGCAGGAGGCGCAGAATATGCTGGAGGTGATGCAGCGCATGGTGATGGTGGCGCCGCATGCTGCAGAGGAAGTGCGCGACCGCGGCCTCGCCTATTACAGGCTCGACTGTTTTCGCGCCGCGCTGGCCGACCTGCAGGACTATCTGGAGCGGCGCCCGGATGCGCCCGACGCGGATGAGATCAGGGGCAAGGCTGCCGCGCTGCGTCTGGAGTGCGCGCGACTGAACTAAAGCGGCCGGCGCGTATCCTATTGCTGTTCCCTGATCCCGACGGTGCGAAGCTGTCCCGAAACGCCGGCCTACACCCGATACCAGGTCCGATCCATCGAATTCATTCCTGCGCAGGAGGCAAGAAGATGAAACTCAGCAGCTCAAGCTTCGGCGACACGCAGCGCATTCCCGGCGCCTATGCGTTCGCGGTGCCGCATGCGACCGAACATGTCGCGCTCTCGTCCAACCGCAATCCGCAGTTTGCGTGGAGCGGCGCGCCGGCGGGGACCAAGTCCTTCGCGCTGGTCTGCCACGACCCCGACGTGCCGAGCAAGGGCGACGACGTGAACAAGGAGGGGCGCAGCGTCCCGGCCAGCCTGCCGCGGGTGGATTTCTACCACTGGCTGCTGGTGGACATTCCCGCCGCCACAAGCTCGATCGCGGCAGGTGAATATTCGGAGGGCATCAGCGCGCGCGGCAAGCCCGGCCCCGCGGCGAAGGACGGCACGCGCCAGGGAATCAACGACTACACCGGCTGGTTCGCGGGCGACAAGGACATGAGCGGCAATTATTTCGGCTACGACGGACCCTGCCCGCCGTGGAACGACGAAATCCTGCACCATTACGTGTTCACCCTGTATGCGCTCGATTGCGCGCGCTGCCCGGTGGATGGCGCGTTCAAGGGCGCCGATCTGCTGAAGGCGATCGCGGGGCACGTGCTGGCCAAGGCCAGCCTCACCGGCATCTACACGCTCAATCCCAAGCTCGTCTGAGCGCAAACGCACGCGTACAAATGAATGCAGCAGAAGGAGCGAATTTGATTTGAAAACCAGGCGCATTTTCGCAGGATTCGTGCTGATTCCGCTGGTGTTGCTCGCGGAAGGACTGGTGCTGCAGCACTTCAAGGGCCAGGCGCCGTGTCCGCTGTGCGTAATCCAGCGCGCCGGCTTCGCGCTGATTGCGCTGATCGCGTTGGTGGCGGCGCTGCGCCAGCCGCGGCAGCGCGGCGCGGCAGCTTATTTTGCCGCGCTGGCGGTGACTGCGCTGGCCGGGCTCGGCGTCGCGATCCGGCACGTGTGGTTGCTGCATCATCCGAAATTCGGCTGCGGCATCGATGTGCTGGAGGAATTCGTCAATAAGCTGCCTACGGCCAAGTTGCTCCCCTGGTTGTTTCACGCCAGCGGCGAATGCACCGCGCCGCGCGAGCCCGTGTTGGGGCTGCAGATCCCGGAGTGGTCGGTGATCTGGTTTTCGCTGGCGCTCCTCGGTGCGATTTTCTTTCTGGCCAGGTGCTTGTCCGCCGCCCGCGCCAGCGCCGCAGCATGAGTGCGCAAGGGGCCGGCGCAGTCCGGAATCGCCTTCCGGAGGTGATGGAAAGCCGCTATAATTCAGGATTTTAGCTCTCACAAGCGGATTCTGAACATGCGGGTTTGCCGCGGCATTTCCGGACACGACGCGCCACCGACGGCGCTCACCATCGGCAACTTCGACGGTGTGCACCGCGGCCATCAGGCGATGCTCGCGCGGCTCAGGCAGCGCGCGCAGGAGCTGGGGCTGCGCGCCTGCGTGCTGACCTTCGAACCGCATCCGCTGGAGCTGTTTGCACCGCAAACGGCGCCGACGCGGCTTACCTCGCTCAGGGAAAAGCTGGAATTGCTCGCGGGGCAGGGCATCGAATGCGTGCATGTCGACCGCTTCGATCGCGCCTATGCCAACCGCTCGCCGCAGGATTTCATCGAGCAGGTGCTGCTCGCGGGACTGGGGATGCGCTGGCTGCTGATCGGCGACGACTTCCGCTTCGGCGCGCGCCGCGCGGGCGATTTTGCGCTGCTCAAGGAGGCATCGGCCAAATACGGCTTCGGCCTCGAAGCGATGCCCACGGTGGGGCATGGGGGGGTGCGCGTGTCCAGCTCCGCGGTGCGCGCCGCGCTCGCCGCGGGCCGGCTGGCAGCGGCCGAGGACCTGCTGGGCCGCCCCTATAGCATCAGCGGCAGGGTGGTGCACGGCGACAAGCTCGGCCGCCAGATCGGCTACCCCACCGCCAATGTCCAGCTGCGGCACAACCGTCCGCCGCTGTCGGGGATTTTCGCGGCGCGCACCATCGACGGCGACGGCGCGGTGCGCTACGGCGCCGCGAGCCTGGGGCTGCGGCCCACGGTCGACAACAGCGGCCGCGCCAAGCTCGAGGTGCATCTGTTCGATTTTGCCGGCGAGCTCTACGGGCGCCACTTGCGCGTCGAATTCATGCACAAGATACGTGAAGAAGAAAAGTTCCCCAGCCTCGATGCGCTGAAGGCGCGCATCGGCCTGGATTGCGACATCGCCAGGGAATTCTTTGCGGCGCAGGTGCGCGCATGACGGCGCGATCCGCATTGGCGCTGCGGCTATCCATCCAACCAACCGAACCCTTCGAAATGCAAAACAATGGCTGATTACAAGAACACGCTGAATCTTCCCGACACGCCCTTTCCCATGCGCGGCGATCTCGCCAAGCGCGAGCCGCGCTGGGTGCAGCAATGGCAGGAGAAGAACATCTATGAAGCGATACGCGCCGCATCCAAAGGCAGGCCGAAGTTCATCCTGCACGACGGTCCGCCTTATGCCAACGGCGACATCCACATCGGCCATGCCGTCAACAAGATTCTGAAGGACATCATCGTCAAGTCGCGCAACATGGCGGGATTCGACGCCGTGTATGTGCCCGGCTGGGACTGCCACGGCATGCCGATCGAGCGTGAAATCGAAAAGCAGCACGGCAAGAACCTGCCGGTGGAAAGAACGCAGAGCCTGTGCCGCGCCTATGCAAGCGCGCAGATCGAGCAGCAGAAAAAGGATTTCCGCCGCCTCGGCGTGCTTGGCGACTGGGATCATCCCTACCAGACCATGGCCTATGGCAACGAGGCCGACGAAATCCGCACCTTGGGCAGGCTGCTGCAGAAAGGCTACGTCTACCGCGGACTCAAGCCGGTGAACTGGTGTTTCGACTGCGGCTCGGCGCTGGCGGAAGCCGAGGTCGAGTACGCGGACAGGAAGGATTTCGCCATCGATGTCGGCTTTGCTTTCGCCGAGCCGGAACGAATCGCCGCCGCGTTCGGCCTGGCGAAACTCCCTGCCGAAAAGGGATGGATCGTCATCTGGACCACCACACCCTGGACCATCCCGGGCAATCAGGCGCTCAATGCCCACCCGGAGCACGTCTACAACCTGGTCTCGACCGAACGCGGATTGCTGATTCTGGCGGCGGACCTGCAGGACGCCTGCCTCGCGCGCTACGGTCTTGCCGGCAAGACGCTCGCCTCGTGCAAGGGCAAGGCGCTCGAGCTGATCGGCTTCCGTCACCCGTTCTACGACCGCATTGCGCCGGTGTACCTGGGCGAATACGTGACGCTCGATACCGGCACCGGCATCGTGCACAGCGCGCCTGCCTACGGCGTGGAAGACTTTGATTCCTGCCGCCGCTACGGCATGAAGGACGAGCATATTCTCACGCCGGTAGCGGCAGACGGGAAATACGCGTCCTCGCTGCCCTTCTTCGGCGGCATGAACATCTGGAAAGCCAACCCCGAGGTGGTCAAGAAGATCGCCGAAGTCGGCGCGCTGTTCCACTCCGAAGACTACGTGCACAGCTACATGCACTGCTGGCGCCACAAGACCCCGATCATCTATCGCGCCAGCACCCAGTGGTTCGCCGCCATGGACGAGCCGCCGGGGTTCGCGGGCGCCAAACCGGCAGAATCGCTGCGCGCGACGGCACTGCGCGCCATCGACGCCACGCGCTTTTTCCCGGACTGGGGCCAGGCGCGCCTGCACGGCATGATCGCCAACCGGCCCGACTGGACGCTGTCGCGCCAGCGGCAATGGGGCGTGCCGATGCCGTTCTTTATCCACAAGGAAACGAGCGAACTGCATCCGCGCACCGTCGAATTGCTGGAACAGGTGGCACAGATCGTGGAGCAGGGCGGGATCGAGGCGTGGCAGACGCTGGACCCGACAGCGCTGCTGGGCGAGCAAGCCGAACACTACGTCAAGATCAAGGATACGCTCGACGTGTGGTTCGATTCCGGCTCCACCCATCAGACGGTGATGGGCGGCCCCGATGGGCAGGCCACCGGCGCCGGTTCGCATGGCGCGCAGCTGCAGTTCCCGGCCGACCTGTACCTCGAAGGCTCCGATCAGCACCGCGGTTGGTTCCATTCCTCGCTGCTGGTGTCGTGCATGCTGAACGGCAGGGCCCCGTACAACGCGCTGCTGACCCATGGTTTCGTCGTCGATGGACGCGGGCGCAAGATGTCCAAGTCCATGGGCAATGTGATCGCGCCGCAGAAAGTGTCGGACACACTCGGCGCCGAAGTGCTGCGTTTGTGGGTGGCCGCCACCGACTATTCGGGCGAATTGTCGATCTCGGACGAGATACTCAAACGCGTGGTCGAGAGTTATCGCCGCATCCGCAACACGCTGCGCTTCCTGCTCGCCAATACCGCCGACTTCGATCCCGTGGCGCATGCGCTGCCGCCCGGGGAATGGCTCGAAATCGACCGCTACGCACTTGCGCTGATGCAGTCGCTGCAGCGCGAAATCGTACGCCACTACGACAACTATGACTTCCATTTCGTGGCGCAGAAACTGCAGGGTTTCTGTTCCGAGGATATGGGAGGTTTCTATCTGGACATCCTCAAGGACCGGCTGTATACGGCAGGGGCCAACTCGAAGGCGCGGCGCTCGGCGCAGAACGCGCTGTACCAGATACTGCAGCGCCTGGTGCGGCTGATGGCGCCGATTCTTTCATTTACCGCAGAGGAGATCTGGGCGCTCACCGCGGATGGCAAGGACCAGAGCGTGTTCGCCCGTACCTGGGATGAATTCCCCGCCGCGGAACCCGCGCCGGAATTGCTCCAACGCTGGGCCAGCATTCGCGCCGTGCGCGCCGAGGTGCAAAAGCGGCTGGAGGAGGCGCGCGCTGCCGGACAGATCGGCTCGTCGCTGCAGGCGGAGGTCGAGATCCGCGCGAGCGGAGACAAGCTGGCCCTGCTGCAGTCGCTGGCGGATGATCTGCGCTTCGTGCTGATCACCTCGAGCGCGACCCTGACCGCGGTTGGCGCCGCCGCCGACGAAGCCGTGATCGTGCGCGCCAGTGCGCATGCCAAGTGCGAGCGCTGCTGGCATTACCGGGCGGACGTCGGTCGCGACGACGCCGGCGGCGCCGGCGCGGCGCAGCCGGGGTTGTGCGGCCGTTGCATCTCCAACCTCTACGGCGACGGGGAGGCGAGGTCGCATGCGTAAGCTCGTGCCCTGGTACGCGTGGGCGCTGGCCGTGATGCTGCTCGATCAGCTGACCAAGTATTGCGTCAGCGCCAGTTTCGACTATGGCGAGTCGCGCGCCTATACCGGCTTCTTCAACCTGGTCCTGACCTACAACAAGGGCGCGGCCTTCAGTTTTCTCGCCAGCGCCGCGGGCTGGCAGCGCGGGTTCTTCATCGCGATCGCGCTGGTCGCGGTGATCGTGATCAGCGTGCTGCTGGCGCGCCATGCCGGCGATAAGCTGTTCTGCCTCTCGCTCAGCCTGATTCTGGGCGGCGCGGTGGGCAATGTGCTGGACCGCATCGTGCTCGGCTATGTCGTCGATTTTCTCGATTTTCACCTGGCCGGATGGCATTGGCCGGCGTTCAATCTGGCCGATTCGGCAATCACCGCGGGCGCGGTGCTGCTGATCGTGGACAGTTTTCGCCCGCGGGCGCGGCGCGCGAGCGCAGCGCAATAAGCCTGCATGGCTTTGGTCCGGCCTCTCGCGCCTTATTTTATCGGGATCATATTATGGAAGTCCTGCTAGCCAATCCGCGCGGTTTCTGTGCCGGCGTCGAACGTGCAATCGGCATCGTAGAGCGCGCGCTGGAGCTTTACGGCGCGCCGATCTACGTGCGCCACGAGGTGGTGCACAACAAATTCGTGGTCGACGACCTGCGCGCGAAGGGCGCGGTGTTCGTCGAGGAACTGGATCAGGTTCCCGCCGGCAGCACCGTGATATTCAGCGCGCACGGGGTGTCGCCCGCGATCCGGCGCGAGGCCGAGGAGCGCGGACTCAAGGTGTTCGACGCGACCTGCCCGCTGGTGACCAAGGTGCACAGCGAGGTTGCCAGAATGCACGAGCAGGGCCGCGGCATCGTCATGATCGGTCATCGCGGCCATCCGGAGGTGGAAGGCACGATGGGGCAGGCGGCGCAGGGCATGTACCTGGTGGAGACGGTCGCGGATGTCGAGACGCTCGAAGTCGAGAATCCGGACAGGCTCGCTTACGTTACCCAGACCACGCTGTCGGTGGACGACGCCGCGGCCATCGTCGCCGCGCTCAGGCATCGGTTCCCGTCGATCGTCGGGCCGAAGAAAGACGATATCTGCTATGCCACGCAAAACCGCCAGGACGCGGTGAAGTTCATGGCGCCGCAATGCGACCTGGTGATCGTGGTCGGTTCGCCCAACAGCTCGAATTCGAATCGCCTGCGCGAAGTGGCGCAGACGCTGGGGGTGGAAGCGCACATGATCGACAATGCGGCCGAGCTGCGCCCGGAATGGCTGCAGGGGCGCAAGCGCATCGGCCTCAGCGCCGGCGCTTCGGCGCCGGAGGTGCTGGTACTGGAGGTCATCGCCAGGCTGCAGGAACTCGGGGTGCAGCGCGTCACTCAACTGCGGGGCAAAGAGGAAGGCGTGACCTTCCCGCTGCCCAAGGGCCTGGCCGGCGGCGCTGTGGCCGAGCACTGAACCCGGCGCACCGACCAGTCCGCGATGCGCAAGCGGGGCGGCGCGCCAGCTGCCCGCCCCGGATTCTGCTGCTACTGATCCTGGATCAGTTCGCGCCAGGAGACGCGGCGCACCGGCGCGACGCCCGCACCGATCGGCACGTTGGTGGTCATGGTGGTGCCATCGGACAGCCGGGTCAGCTGCACCACCGTGTTGTTCGGCAGGCGCACGAACACGCCGCGCGTCGACAGCGCATTGCCGAGCTTGATCGCGCTGACCCCGGTGGTCGATGTGGACACCGGCGCACCGGTACGATAGTCGAGCACATAGCGATAGCTGTAGCCGCCCGCAGTACAGGCGCTGGTGTTGGGGATGTTGGTGGTGAAGCCCAGCGTGCCCAATGCCAGGTTCGGATCGGTGTTGGCGCGTTCGCCCGAATCGGGCAGGTTCACATACCAGCCGTTATTGGTGGCGAAATTCACCGTGTTGCTGGTGCTGGTGCGCACCAACTGACCCAGGGTGCAGATGGTCGCGGGTGAGCCGGCGGGGCAGGTGGTGTTGCTTACGACTTGCTGCACGAAGCCGGAGCCCGATGCCTGCGGGTTGGTGTAGGTCGTTGTGCCCAGCGTGTCCTTGACCGCGTAGAAGGTCTGCAGCGTGGTGTCGGTCAGGTCGCCGACGCCAAGGAAGCGTCCGGTGCCGACGTAGACCACCGCGACCCCCGCAACGTCACCGAGCTCGGGACGGGTGGTGATCGGCTGCGTGATGGTGCCGGCGGAATTGGCATATAACGTCGTCAGCAACTGTGCGTCATAGCCGGCAGCGCCGACGTTGCCGTTGATGTCGAAGCGCCACAGGTTGCCGAGCTGGTCGCCTCCATAGACGCGCAGGGCGGTATTGTCGGCCGTGGCATTGGTGACCCAGGCGCTGATGCGCGCGAGCCCGCTCGGTGTGGTGGTGCTGCCCACGCCGGTGCTGATGCTGCGGATGAGCGCGCCGGTGCCGGCATTGAGCACGTACAGGCGGCCGATGCCGTCGCCCGGCGACACGTTGTTGTAGCCCGAGGTGACCAGCACCACCCAGGTGCCGTCGGCGAGTTTGGTGATGGTCGGGTTGCCGTAGGTATAGCCCATATTGGTGTCGGTGAATTCCCACAGCGCCGTGGGCGTGGCCGGATTGGTGACGTCGAGCGCGTAGTAACCGCGGCCGCCGCCGTTGAGGCCGCCGACCACGATGGTGTGCCAGACCCCGCCGAAATACACGTCGCCCGAAACCGGCGTGCCGTCGACCAGGTAGCGGTGATTGGCCGAATAGTTCTTGTCGGCGAGCTTGTACATATTGGATATGACCATGCTCGGCACGTAGGCAAAAGCTTCGGCGCCGGTGCTGGCGTTGAACGCGTGCAGCATGCCGTCGTTGCCGGCGGCATAGACCATGCCCTGGCGCGTGGTTTTGGCAGTGATATAGGCGCCGTAGCCCGCATCGGCATAGTTGAACAGCGGCATTTTCACGTACACCGCCTCCGCGTTCACGACATCACCGAGCACGTGGCTGCGCTGGCGGAAATACTTGCTGGTGTCGGTGGATACGCCTTCGTTGGTGCGATCACCCCTGAGGAAATCCACCAGCGGTTGTCCGGAGGCCGCGGTCTGGTCGGCGGCGGCGAGGCAGGTGATGCCGCTGACGCAGAACTGCGACAGCGAGGAGATGGCCGGAAGCGTGAAGTAGGCCTGTTCGGTCGCGGTCAGCGAGGCCCAGTTGAAGTCCTTGAGTTTGCCGGCAGCCGCGCCATCGAAGGTATAGAGCGTACGCGAGCTGTTGGTGTCGAGTTGCGCCTGCGCCGCCCAGTCGACGCTGCTGGACACGACGCCGGTCACCAGGTCGAGCTGCTGGCGCACCAGTTCGCCGTCCCAGGTATTCGTGGTGAAGGTCGAACTGAACACGAAGTTGTCGCCCGAAGTCACGTTCGGATTGCTGGTGGTCGCCGCGGCCGAAGAGCCGGTGCGCGCGCTCACCCCGGCCAGCGCACTGGCGAGGCCGGAATTGAGCGAGGCCGGGTTGGTGGCGCTGAAATAGCTGGCGCGCCCGTTCACCGCCGCGTGCCACAGGTCGTCGATGGTGGTCTGCTCGTTGCTCACCGGAGCCGGCCAGTTGCAGGCGCCGCTGGACTGCCAGCTGCAGATGCCGCCGGCCGGATTGGCGGTGGTGCCATTCTTGACGTCGAAGAAGTCGCCGCTGGTGGAGGTCGCGTAATTCGGCGTGAATTGCATGTAGCCGGATGCGCCCAGGCCCAGGGTAAAGGTGGTCATGTGCTGCCAGGAGGCGCCATCCAGTCCGCTCTGCGGCACATCGTTGGTGCATACGTCCAGGCCAGTGACCGCGGGCGGAATCGGCGCGCCGGTGCAGTTGCCCAGCGTCGAAGTGCGCAGGTCGTTGGCGTAGTAGTACTCGGACACGTCGGCCAGGGTGTTCGAGATGCCGCCGGTGGAAGACGTGGTGGTGGTGGTCGCGCCCGCGGTCGGGCCGGTGGTCGACACGACCGTGGTCGTGGGCCCGGAGGTGGTCGAGGTGCTGGTGGTGACGATCGACGGGTTGCTCGGGTTGGGGCTGGGCAGGGTGATCGAGTTGCGGCAGGAGCCGGTGGTGGTGTCCGAGCCGTGGTTGGTCCAGGCGGTGAAACTATCGCTGCCGACTGCGGTATTGTTGCTGACGTTGGAATTGGAATTGCTGGTGCTGGTGGTGTCCGACGTCACCACACCATTGACCGTCACCACCGTGCGCGTGGCGGTGGTCGTCGCGTCGTCGACCGAGGTGACCGTGGTGGTCTTGGTTTCGGTCTGCCGCTGTTCCTGCTGGTGCAGCTTGCTCCTGCTGGAGCTGCAGCCGTCGTTGCCGTCGCCGCCATCGGTGTAGGCAAAGCGCTGCCACACCGTGGTCACGGTATTGCCGGTGACGGTCTGCGACCTCACCACCGTGCTCGTCGGCGTTCTCGCGGTGACGGTGCTGCCGCCGCCGTCGTTGAACGGACGCGGTTCCGCGCTGTCCTGGTTGCCGATGCTGGTGCTGCCGTCCACTTGGTAGTAGCCGGAGGATTCGTTCCAGTAGCCGTCCGTGGACAGGATGGTGAAATTCTGCTGGCAGGAATACTGCATCGGGTCGACTACGGTGACGCCGTCAATGGTGCCGCCGTTGAGTTTGCCGGCGTAGACGCGGCCGATTTTCGACAACGCGGCGCGCAGCGGCGTCGAGTTGTTCGGCACTGCGGCGAAAAACTTGTTGTACCAGGCCAGTTTCTGCGTGTTGTCGAAGGTGTTGAGGTTGAGGAAGGCCTGCGACTGGTTGCCGTTGATGGTGGCATAGCCGACGCGGTAATTCGAGCCCACCGACTGGAACGCGAGGCTGCTGGAGGTTTTCATCATCTGCATGCGCGTGTGGTAATACGCCCACCAGTTGGCATAGTTGGTCATTTCCTCGGCGTAGGTGCAGGTGGTGCCGGCGCAGTCGGTGCGCGTGGTCGCCTTGGCGGTCTTGCCCGGATACGGGTAGCTGTTGTTGCCGGAAACGATGTTGGTAAAGAGATTGGACCCGGGCACCGCGCTGCTGAGCGCGGTCGCGGTGATGGTCATGCTGCCGCTCTTGGTGATGACGGGAGTGTAGCCGATCGTCGTGGTCGGGCCGGTGATGGTGACCGTGCTGCCGCTGCGCGTCGCGTCGAATCCGGCCAGGCCAACGTTGCTCGCGATGGAGGAGGCAAGCGTGCTGGAACTGCTCGAACCGGAGGTGCCGCTGCTCATGATCTGCACGCCGTTCACGGTGATGCCGGTGACCGAAGTGGTGCTGCTGCCGCTGACGGTGATGGTGGCGCTGGCGATGGGATAGCGCGCGGACATATAGGTGGTGCCGGTCTCGATCCGCACGGCCTGGCAGGAGGTCATGGCACTGCTGGTGCACCAGCGCAGCGTCGCCGGATAGGGATAGGCGATGCTCGGCGCCGACTGGGTCACGCAGGTCTTCAGGTTGGGCTTGTCGCAGTATTCGCCCGCGACGAAGGTGTAGAAATTGGCATCGCCGACGAGGTTGCTGGTGCCGGTCGATTGAATGCCGTAGCCGTCATTCTTCACGCTGCTCCAGGTCGAGGTGTTGCCCGAGGTCATGCTCGGGTAGGCGGTAGTGTTGACGGTGCCGTCCGAGTTGAAATAGACGGGCGGGCTGTAGGTCACCGCGGGGTTGTAGGCGACGCCGTTATAGGTATTGTTGCGAAACAGGGTCTGGTTGCTGGTGTTGGCCCAGTCCGGCAGATAGTCCCAGTCCATGCTGCCCGAATCGTCCAGCACGAACATCAGGTTGGGCCGCACCGAGGATGAGGCCGAAGTTACCAGCGGCGATTGGGCGAGATCGGTGATGCCGGCGTGCGCGCCCGCAGAAAGCAGCAACATCAGTGCGCCGGCTAGGTATCCGAGGATCGTGCGTTTCATGGTTGACTCCCTGCGCCTGTTCGATGACGGCGGTTGATTTAGAGGGCTACGATGGTCTGTACGTAGCTGACCGTATTGCGCGGCCCCGCAATGCGCGTGGTGACGCGGTAGTAAATCTGGCTGGCGTAGAGCAGCGCCACGGTGCCGGCGGTCTTGCTGCTGGAGGCCATGGCGCCGACCGACTGCGTGACGGCGCAGCCGACGCCGGAGGTTGGATCGCCCGTGGCATTGCACAGGCGCTGGATGGTGTAGGAGACGGTGTTGCCGGCGGCATCCGGCGCGAGGGCGACCACCTGGCCCGCCGGGACCAGCACCGCGCTCCAGAAGTCGCCCCAGCTCTGGCTTGGGGCCGGATCCTGGCGCGATGCGGCGTAGCCCTGGCCGAAGATGTTGGCATACAGCGTGGTGCCGGTATTGTTCGCCTGCAGCCAGTTCACCGCGGCTTCGGTGCCGGCGTCGCCCGCGTGGGTCGCCGCCTGCTGGAACGCAAGATTGCCGGCGATGACGTTGCTGGTATCGACCGAGCGCACCAAGGCGATGCCGGCCAGCGTCATCGCCACCAGCACGATCAACGCCATCATCAGCACCACGCCCGCCTGCCGCGCGCGGCCGCGTGCGCACCGCCCATGCATTCTGGTCAACATCCCGATTGCACTCCCTGCCATACGAGGTTGCGCAGCGGCACCACCGTCTGCAAAACGCGGTAGCGATAGTTTTGCCAGGTCGGGTTGCCCCCGGCATCGAAACTCGTCTGCGTCAGATTGATATTGTTGGCTGCGACCGCCGCCGGATTGCTCGCCGCGTCTCCATCCCAGGCCGGGGCGGCGCCGGTGACCACTGTCTTTTCGAAGTTGGCGTTGCGCGCCACCAGGGCGATACGCACCCCTGAAACCTTCACCCAGTCGCAGGCATTTGCCGGCGCGGTGGAGTCGAACAGGTCGACGATTCCGTCCATGGGCGTGTTGGTGTCGCGTCCGTACAAGGCTTTGATGCTGACGACGTTGTTCGAGACCGGCACCCAGATCGCGGTGTTGTTGTTGTTCGCGGCGCTGCCGCAGTTGTCCACCAGGTAGTCGCAGCGCGTCAGATTGCCGCCGCGGATGGCATAGGCGAGGACGCGCGGCGCCTGGCCGAGATTGAACAGCGTGCCGTTGCTCATCGCGGCGACACCGGTCCCGGCGGTCACGTCGACGTTGGCCGTACCGCCGCCCTCGACCGCGGCGACGGCGGTCAGGCTCAGATTGCAGGGCGCAGCGCGGTTCTGCGGCGTTGCGATGACCCGGTCCGCGCTGACGAAAGAGGTCGGCGTCTGCACTGCGTAGATATCCGGGGCGACCGACGTTCCGGAACTCCCCGGCTGCGCTAGAACGCCGTCCCCCTGGGGCGAGCCATTGGTGTTGCCATAGGCTATCAGCAGGGTATCGGTATTTGCATCCTGCCCGGTGATGCTGGCATGGTTGATGGTCAGCGGCGCGAGCGAGTTGAGCGTGACGCCGGCGCGCAACAGCAGGTTGCAGCCGATCAGCTTCGGGTCGCTCACGCCATAGCCGGCCTGGCGGATGTCGCGCTGCAGCCCGAACAGCGCGATGGCGCCGCTGCTTTGCGCGTCGCCGCCGCCGGTGGTGCTGCGCTTTTGGCTCTCCGACAGCGTGAACACCTGCATCATGATGATGATGCCGAGCATGCCGATGACCATGCCGACCATGATCTCAACCAGGGTGAAGCCGGCCGTTGCGCGGGGGGTGCCGGAGGGCGCGAACTGGATCAAGACGGCCTCCTATTGAATCTGCGCGACGACGGTGAAGCGGTGCGCGGGATCCGCAGCGGCTTCATTCGGCGCCTTCCACAGCACCGTGATGGTCACCTGGCCATTGGCCGGGTTAACCGCTACCGTGGGCGGATTTGCGCCGGACTCGGGCAGGGTCGCCTGGACTTCGGAGTTCCAGGTGGTGTAGGCGGCGCCATCGGTGCCGGTCCCGCCCTGGAAATTCGCCTGCAGCGTAGCGCCCGTGCGTGCGGTCTCCCACATCTGGCTGATCAGCTGGTTCGCGAACAGACTGGCCTCGGAGCGGTACTTGGCGTCGGTCGAACTCTTTACCGCCGAGGCCTGCATGCCGACAATTGCGAGGATGCCCATGGAAAAAATCAGAATGGCAATGAAGGATTCCAGCAGCATCGAGCCGGTCTGGCTGCGAATC
>JAAOZY010000376.1 GCA_012274205.1 Betaproteobacteria bacterium | reverse complement strand
GGCGCATCCTGGGGTGGCGCTGCGCGGGAAACGTCGTGCGCCAGTTTCGGCGCTTCCGCGACCAGTTGCGGCAATCGCAATCGGGTCCCGCCGCCAGCGTCGCCCGTCTTCGCCTCGGCGGACGTCGCCGCAACAGCCTTGGCGACCCGGCTTTGCGCGTACGCGGCATTGGTCGACATCGCCGCGGCCGCGGCGATCAGAGCGGCAGCCCTGGGCACGCGCGCCAGTTGCCTGATCAAGCTCATCGTCATCACCAGTTCTCTCCTGGCGCAAGCAGCGCCTCAGTCCAATACATAAACATAAGGGGCTTTTCCGGCAGCGTGCTGCGCAGGCACGTGCGTTCTCGCTATTTCACTTTCTCCAGGCGCAGAACCGTGAATTCGCCGCCGACGCCGTCGGCATCGAACCTGATCCTGTCCCCCGGTTTCAAATGCTCGAGCATGGCCTTATCTTTGACGCGGTACGCCATGGTCATCGGCGGCATGTCGAATTTGGGCATTGCGCCGTGCTTGATCGTGATCTTGCCGGTGGCCATGTCGATCGCGCGCACTTCGCCCGCGGTCCATGCCGCGCTTGCGGCGGCAGCCGGTTTGGCCTCGCTGGCCGCATGATGGCTGTCGTCTGCGCCAGCCTGGAATGCCAATGCCGCGCCGAATATCGCTACGGCGATCAGGATTGAGTTGCGAGTCATGTTTCCTTCCTTTCGTTGGTAAGCGATTAGGGGTGCAAGCTGGATTCTATTTGACTGTGACCGCGCCCATCATACCGGCCTGGAAATGCCCCGGTTGCAGGCAGGCGAAGTCGAACCTGCCGGCCTCGGTGAATTGCCAGATCAGCTCTCCGCTTGCGCCCGGGGCCAGCGCCACCATGTTCGGATCGGCGTGCTCCATCCCGGGGAATCTGCGCATCAACTCGGCGTGCTGTCGCAGTTCCGTCATCGACGCGATCACCATCTCGTGCTTGATCCGGCCGCCGTTCCTGACTAAAAATCTGATGGTCTCCCCGCGCTTGACGTTTATCTGCGCCGGCGTGAACTTCATGTCGTCGCTCATGACCACCTGGATCGCGCGCGAGACCTTCTTCGAATTTCCGGGCTTGCCCACGCCCTGCGCGTGCCCGCCATCTTCTTCGTGTCCGACGCCGGTCATGCCGTGCATGCCGGGCATCATCGCCTGATGCGAATCATCGTGCGCGTATACCGCAATCGGGGTCAGTGCGAGCGCGGCAAGCATAAGCATTCTGGCTTTCATGGGGCATATCCTCGGTTTAATGATTGTACTGTCGGCCACGACGGTAGGTGTTAGCCGCCGCCCGGCGGCGGTTCAACCAATCAGCATCATGCAATCCCGGGACCGACGTGAATCTGACGCCAGCATTACATTTTTGTAATCTTTCGAACGCAAAGGACATGACTTGATTCAGGTCAACGGCCGATGTCCTTATGCGCCTAAATTGGCGACAACACGATTCAACGCAGCAGTGGCTTTCGGTCGATTACAAGCGCGTATATTTTTAAACTTTCAGTGCGAGGCGACAAATGAACAAGATTACCGGCGTGACTTTGGCAACTGTCTTGGTTTTAGGCGGCTGTGGCGGCGGCGGAGGCGGAAGCTCTCCGGCCGCGGCTTTGCCCACATCAACATCGACATCGGTCAGCGGCACAGCGGCCAAAGGACTCATCAAGCAAGCGAAAGTACTCGTTTGCCGCATCGTCAACGGGGTGCCGCAGCCCGACGCTTCCTGTACCTCGGGCACCACGGGGAATGATGGTTCTTACAATGTCATCCTTAGCGACGGATATACCGGGCCGGCGATGATCAAGGTGATGGCAGGCGCGGCGAGCACGATGATGGACGAAACCACCGGCACTGACGTTCCCTACAACATGACTATGCGGGCGGTGGTTCCTGCTGTTTCCAAGACGACGACGGTTTACGTGACGCCATTCAGTGAAATGGCCGCCAGCGCCGTGAGTACGACCACTATCGATGCGACGACAATCAACCAGTCGATCGCCGCTGTGCAGTCCGCCATGGCGACGCTAGGTGTCGATATGAGTGTCATGCCGATGCTGGACCTGAAAGACAATGGCTCCGATTCCGCACTGTTGACCAGGCAATCCAATATGGTCAAACAGTTGGCCAGGGTGGCGATGGCCGCGAAGACCTCCAATCTACTCAAAGATGGCAGCGGGGTTGCCTGCAATGCCGCAGGCACCACAACTTCACAGCAATTCGCCTGCGCGGTTACGGCGATGGCCGGCGTAATGAACAGCTATGTCACGGCCGATGCGACCAAGTCGGCAAACCTGCTTGCCGCATTGAACGCGCAGAACGCAACTAATGTAAATATCCCCATCCTCAAAGCCGACGGCACAATTGACGTGGAACCGGCCGACATGACTTCTGCCGCGTCCATGCAATCCGCGATGGAACATGCAGGCATGACGGTTACTGATGCGACGCATACGGCAGATACGATGATGGGCGGAATGCATTAGGGTCTGTTGCCATTCATCGGATGAGACGCGTTGCCTCCTGATGCGGGTGACTGCAAGGCGCGCGTCAGCGTTGGTCGGGGTCGCGACGCAGGGCGCGAATGTAGATGATGATAATGCCGACAAACCCGCTGGCAATCATTAGCTCGCCGAAAATGTCATGCCAGCCGCCCATCGGCGTCATCAACAGCATCGCGCCGCCGATCACGAGCGCCGCAAACGCGATGGCACCAGTGAGCCGCTCGAGATTGCGGCTGAAGCGGCGTCCCACCGCTTCCAAACCCGGAAGCCGGCCCAGATCGCCTGCGGCGATGCGGCGAAGAATGCGGCGCGTATCGCCGGGCGCGTCAATGACCAGGCGCTCCAGATCGCGCACAAGCTTGCTTGTCGCTCCTTTTATCCGCGTCAGGGAGAAGTGCTGCGAGCTCAGGCGTGAGATTTCTTCGCGAAACGATTCCATGTGGTTATAGCCCGGGGCGAGCTGGCCTATCATCGATTCCAGGATGACGAAAGCACGCGTCAGCAGGACAAACTCGCCGGGATTGTGTACCCCGTTGCGGCTTCCGGCGCTCAGCAGGGATTCGAATGCCTTCCCGATCGAGACATCCGCCAGATTGGTCCTGCGGATTTCATAGAGTACGGCCTTGATGTCCACCAGCAGCCCGACATGGTTGACTTCTTCGCTCGCCGGCGCCATTTCGAGATAAGCCTCGGTGGCGGCCCGCGCATCGCCTTTGACGACCGCTTCGAGCAGAAGTGTAAGCGATTCGCGCATCGGTTCGTCAAGATCGCCCGTATTGCCGAAATCGAGAAGGGCGAGCCGCCCGTCCGGCAGAACGAAGACATTGCCTGGATGCGGGTCGGCATGAAACAGGCCTTCTTCGAAGATCGAATGCAGCATCAGCTTTACCAGGGTGTTGACCACCCGCGGCATCGCGTCCGGGTGCAGCTTGGCGTAGACATCCACCCGTTCGCCGGCCGAGTACTCCATGGTGAGCACGGTATCTCCGGAACACTCCGCGATGACATCCGGTATCCAGAGGTCGGGAACATCGGCCAGCGCAGCGCGAATCAGCACGATGGAACGCGCTTCGCGGCCAAAATCGGTTTCCCGGTGAAGGCTTTTGGCCAGTT
>JAAOZY010000375.1 GCA_012274205.1 Betaproteobacteria bacterium | reverse complement strand
CTCTCGGCGCTGGGTATCGTCATGATCCTGATTTCGACGCTGCTGGTGGTCGCGGCGACGCTGGTCGGCAATCGCTTCAAGGCAGCTTAAAATCCCTTGCAAAATGAACTTTGCAACGCCCAATCTAGGGGAGTATGAGGGGAGTTATCCCCTCATATCGAAACCGCCCCTTAGGCGCTAAACTGCGCAGACACTTGTTCCGATTCCCACGATCATGAAGAAAAGCACCGATCCCAGCGCAGCGCCCGGTTTCGAGCCGGAATTCGTCGCCGGACTGACCCGCATCTTCGACGAAATGATCCCGTTCAACCGGGTGCTGGGCCTGAAGATCGTTTCGCTCAGGGCCGACGGCGTCAAGGGCAGGATAGCCATGCGCCCCGATCTGATCGGCCACTTTGTCAGCAACCGCCTGCATGGCGGCGTGATCAGCGCCGGGCTGGACGCCATGGCCGGCGTGGCGGTGATGGCGGCGATCGGCGCGCGCCACATGGACGAAGCCCCGGCGCAGCGCCTGCAACGTTTCGGCAAACTCGGAACCATAGACCTGCGCATCGACTACCTGCGGCCCGCGACCGGCGATCATTTCGAGCTGCGCGCCAATGTGATGCGCCTCGGATCGCGCGTCGCGACCGCGCGCATGGAATTCCTCGGCGCGGACGCAACGCTGCTCGCCAGCGGCGCGGCGGCCTACATCGTTTCCTGAATTGCGCACGCCGCACCGCCCGGGCCTGCCGCAATTCTATTCGCGCGGCAGCGCAAAGCGCGAGACGAAGCGCCAGATCTCGGTATTGGCGTCGATCACCTTCGTCGCCGGCCCGAGCAGGGCTTCGAGCACGGGCGTGCCGCCGGGCCAGCCGTGGCCGGCGCCGCTCAGCTTCCATAGCGCCACTTCCGCGCCATCACGGCAATGGCCGTACACCAGCAGCCGGGCGCTATCGCCGCCCGCCTGCCTCGCCTCGCGCTCGGTCGCGCTGGCATCGCAGCCGTCGCGCCGCACCCACGCGGCGAGCGTCTCGTCCACAGAGGCATGCAGCACGCGGCTGTTGCTCAGCGGGAACGGCGGGCCCAGGCCGCCGTAATAGAGCGCGCGCGGATCGTCCACGCTGTGGATCTGCAGCACCGGCAGCGCACGCCCCGCGCTGCCGGTCGGGACATGCGCCCCGGCCACCGCTGCGATCGCGGCGAAGCGCTGCGGCAGTGCCTCGCCCAGCCGGTGGGCCATCATGCCGCCGTTGGAGTGGCCGGCAAGGTAAATGCGCCGCTGGTCGATCGCAGCCCGCCGCCCCAGATCATCGAGCAGGGCTGCAATGAATCCCACGTCGTCCACATTCTCGCGCTGGGCGTAGCCGCAGCAATTGCCGGCGTTCCAGGTCAGCAGGCGTTCGCCCAGGCGCCCGCTGCCGTTCGGATAGACGGCAATGTAAGCGTCGCGGTCGGCGGCCGCATCCATGCCGCTGCTCTGGCGGTGCTGCTGCGCGTTGCCGCCGCCGCCATGCAGGCTCAGCAGCACCGGCAAGGCGCCGGCAGCCGCCTGCGGCGGCACATGCACCAGGTAGCTGCGCTCGCGCCCGCCCAGTTGCAGCTCGAAGCGGTAATCCCCCGGCCGCAATGTCCCCGCGCAGGCGGGCACGGACGCGAGCAGGACTGCCAGCAGAAACCCCAGACGCAGCGCGAACACGATGAACAGACCCCCCAATGGACGATGCGCGCACAGACTAGCTCCAGGAAGAGTCCCTGTCCACGGCAAACGGAGGGATCGGTGTTGCCGGACCGCAGCGGGCCTGCCGCGAACCCGGCCTGCGCATGAACCAGCGCCCCCCCCGGTGTAAGCGCTGTTGATTTTGGTCAAGGCGCGGCTGCCGGCGCGGCGCTAAATGGCGTTTTGGGACGCCCGCGCCTGAACCTGGCAACAGGCGACTCATGAGCAAACGGAGGACACCCACATGCTGAGCCTCAACGTAAATGGCAGCACCCACAGTGTCGACGTCGAGCCGGAGATGCCTTTGCTCTGGGTCCTGCGCGACCACCTGAACCTCCCGGGAACCAAGTACGGCTGCGGCATATCGCTCTGTGGCGCCTGCACCGTGCATATCGACGGCGAGCCGGTGCGCTCCTGCACCCTGCCCGCGTCGGCCGCGGTCGGCAAGAAGATCGTCACCATCGAAGGCCTGTCGCAGCACGGCCTGCATCGCATCCAGGAGGCGTGGATCGAGCACGAGGTGCCGCAGTGCGGCTACTGCCAGAGCGGCATGATCATGTCGGCCGCCGCCCTGCTGGCGCAGCATCCGCAGCCTACGGATGCGGACATCGACGCGAGCATGAGCAACCTGTGCCGCTGCGGCAGCTACACCCGCGTGCGCAGCGCGATCCACGCCCTCGCCGCCGCGCCGGCCGCACCGGCCAGCCGCAAACCCTGAGGAGCACCGTCATGACGATCGCCGTATCCCGCCGTGATTTTCTCAAGGTCTCCGCCACGTTCGGCGGCGCGTTCGCGCTCGAATTTTCCTTCCCGCTCGCCGCCAAGGCCGCCGCGGGAGCCGGCGCCACTGAAGTGACGGCCTGGCTGCTTATCTATCCGGACGACCGCGTGGTCGTGCGCATCGCCCGCTCCGAAATGGGACAGGGCACCTATACCGCGCTGGCGCAGCTGGTAGCCGAAGAACTCGACTGCGACTGGTCCAAGGTCAGCGCCGAGTTCGCCTCGCCCAACGAGCACATCAGACGCAAGCGCATCTGGGGCTCGATGTCCACCGGCGGCAGCATGGGGGTGCGCTCCTCGCAGGACTATGTGCGCAAGGCCGGCGCCAGCGCCCGCCTGATGCTGGTCGCGGCGGCGGCAGCGCGCTGGAAGGTTCCGGCGTCCGCGTGCACGGCCGACAGGGGCGTCATCACGCACGCCCCCAGCGGGCGCACGCTGCGCTACGGACAGCTTGCCGCCGAGGCGGGCAGGCTGGCGCCGCCCAAGTCGGTGACGCTGCGCGACCCCAAAGACTGGAAGATAGCCGGCAAACCCATGCATCGCCTCGACATTCCCGACAAGGTGCGCGGCGCACCCGTCTTTGCCACCGACGTCGCGCTGCCCAACATGCTGCACGCATCGATCGCGCAATGCCCGGTGTTCGGCGGCAGGCTCAAGCGCGCCGATGCGCATGCCGCGCTGAACATGCGCGGCGTGAAAAAGCTGGTGCAGGAAGAGGACTTCGTCGCGGTCGTCGCCGACAGCTGGTGGCGCGCGAACGAGGCGCTGAAGAAAGTCGCGATCGAGTGGGACACCGCCGGCAACGCCAGCGCCAGCAGCGCGTCCATTGCGCAAATGCTGCGCGACGGACTGGCCGATCCCGCGCTGCCGCAGGCGCGCAAGCTGGGCGATGTGGGCCCGGCGCTCGCCGCCGCCGCCAAAGTGATCGAAGCCGAATACCAGTCGCCCTACCTCAACCACGCGACCCTGGAGCCGCAGACCTGCACCGCCTGGCTCAAGCCTGAAGGTTTCCTCGAGGTCTGGACCTCGACGCAGAATGGCGAGGCGTCGATGGCGGCCGCGGCGGAAACCGCGGGGCTGCCGCTGGAGAAAGTCGAAGTGCACAAGATGATGCTGGGCGGCGGATTCGGCCGCCGCGGCGGCCCGCAGGATTTTGTCAGGCAAGGGGTGGCGATCGCCAAGGCCATGCCGGGGGTGCCGGTGAAAATGATGTGGTCGCGCGAAGAGGACATGCAGCACGGCTTTTATCGCCCTGCCAGCATCGTGCGCATGAAAGCGGGCCTGGACGCGCAGGGCAAGCTGATCGCAATGCACACCAGGATCGCCTGCCCTTCGATATTGAAAGTGCTGATGCCGGAAACACAAGCGCGGGGCGGCATCGACTTCACCGCGGTGCGCGGCCTGAGCGACATGCCTTATACGGTGGCGAACCAGCAGGTGGACTACGCCATGCGCAATGGCCATGTCCCGGTCGGCTTCTGGCGCGCGCCGGGCCAGCAGAATTCCTATTATCGCGAGTGCTTCATCGACGAGCTGGCGCACGCAGCAGGCAAGGACCCGGTCGAATACCGCCTGGCGATGCTCAAACCGGGCGACAAGAACCGCCTGGTGCTCGAAGCCGTGGCGAAGGCGGCGGCCTGGGGAAGCGCGATGCCCGCAGGGATACACCGGGGCGTCGCGGTCGCCGACGGATTCGGCAGCTATGCGGCGATGGTGGCCGATGTATCGGTGAGCGCGGCGGGCGACGCCAGGGTGCACCGCATCGTCCTCGCGATCGATTCGGGCTACGTCGTCAATCCGGACACCTGCCGCGCCCAGGCCGAGAGCAACGTTCTGTTTGGCCTCGGCAGCATCCTGTATCAGGAGAACACGGTAAAGGACGGACGCATCGTCGAGTCCAATTTCCACGATTTCCGGCTGCCGGGCATCGCCGAGATGCCCAAGGTCGAGACCGTGCTCGTACCCACGGGTGGCTTCTGGGGCGGCCACGGCGAGCCGGCGATCCTGCCCTTGACGCCCGCGGTGTGCAACGCGATCTTCGCGGCCACCGGCAAGCGCATCCGCTCGCTGCCGCTGAGCCACCACGATCTGCGCCGGACCTGAGCGGCAGTCAGCGCAATCCGCGGGGCGGATAGGCGCAGGCGCCGCCTGCGCCCTTCTCCCTAGCTTTTTTTTGCCCTTGCCGCCGCCATCGCCTCGGTGGCGGTCTTGCGATCGTCGTTCATCTTCCTGAACGCCGGGCGCTCGTTGAGCATTTTCAGGTAGGGTTTCACCGGCGCGCAGTCTTCCAGCACGTCGCGCCCATGGACGATCTTGCTCGACAGCGACACCAGCGGCAGGTGCACGCCGGCGGCGCAGTCGGCGTAAGTCAGGTCCGCTCCGGCGATGAAGGGTGAGAATTTCGCCAGCTGCTTGAATGCGCGCACGCCCTTGGACAGATCTTTCTCCACGTGCTTCTTGATTTCATCCGACACCGTGCCGCCGAAAAAGGCCTGGGCATACAGGCGCCGCGCCACCAGTTCCATGTGCAGCTCGATTACCGTGACGAGCTCGCGCACGCGCGCGCGCTCGAACACGTCTTTCGGGTAGAGCGGGTGCTCCGGATAGTGGTCTTCGAGGTATTCGCAGATCACCTGCGACTCGCACAGGAACTCGCCGTCCACTTCGAGATAAGGCACCTTGCCCATGGGCGAGCGCTGCAGATAGGCCTCGTCCTGCGAGGTCATGCAGAACACCTCCTCGAAGGGGATGCCCTTTTCCAGCAGCGCCACCTTGACCTTGTTGTAATAATTGCTGACTGCGAATCCGCCCAGCTTCAACATCCCGTTCTCCCCCATTTCTGATTGGTTTGATTCAAGCGGTCCTGGCCGACTTGGGCACGCTCATGTGCTTGGACAGCTCCAGCTTGGCGATGGCGTTGCGGTGCACCTCGTCCGGGCCGTCGGCGAAGCGCAGCGTGCGCGAATGCGCGTACATCATCGCCAGCGGGAAGTCGTCCGACACGCCCGCGCCGCCGTGCGCCTGCATCGCCCAGTCGATCACCTGCAGCGTCATGGTGGGAGCGAGCACCTTGATCATCGCGATTTCGGCCTTGGCCACCTTGTTGCCGACGGTGTCCATCATGTAGGCGGCATTGAGCACCAGCCAGCGCGTCGAGTCGATCATGATGCGCGCCTGGGCGATGCGCTCGCGCGTCACGCCCTGCTCGGCGATCGGGCGGCCGAAGGCGACGCGCGCGAGCGAACGCTTGCACATGAGTTCGAGCGCGCGCTCGGCCACGCCGATCTGGCGCATGCAGTGGTGGATGCGGCCCGGCCCGAGACGCCCTTGCGCGATCTCGAAACCGCGGCCTTCGCCGAGCAGGATGTTCGAGGCCGGCACGCGCACGTCCTTCAGATGGATTTCCATGTGCCCGTGCGGCGCATCGTCGTAGCCGAATACGGACAGCGCACGCACCACCTTGACCCCGGGCGCGTCGGCGGGCACCAGGATCATCGACTGCTGGCTGTGCCGGGGCGCGTCCGGGTTGGTGCGGCCCATGACGATGTACAGTTTGCAGCGCGGGTCGCCGCCGCCGGAGGACCACCATTTGCGCCCGTTGATGACGTAATCATTTCCCTGGCGCTCGATGCGGCACTGGATGTTGGTGGCGTCGCTGGATGCCACATCGGGCTCGGTCATGAGGAAGGCCGAGCGCATTTCGCCGCGCAGCAGCGGCTCCAGCCACTGTTTCTTGTGCTCCTCGCTGCCGTAGCGCTCGATGGTTTCCATATTGCCGGTATCGGGCGCGGAGCAGTTGAACACCTCGGCCGCGAAGGTGACGCGGCCCATGATTTCGCACAGCGGCGCGTATTCGAGGTTGGACAGGCCTTCGGGCGCGCGCTTGGAATGCGGCAGGAACAGGTTCCACAGGCCGGCCGCGCGCGCCTTGGGTTTGAGTTCCTCGACGATTTTCGTCGGTATCCACGGATTACCTTTCTTCCGGTTCTCCAGGATCTCCTGGTGGAAACGGTGCTCGTTCGGATAAATGTGCTCGTCCATAAAGGCGATGAGCTTGGCCTGCATGGCCTTGACCTTGTCGGTATAAGCGAAATCCATGGCTTGCCTTTCCTAGAGTGTGTAACCAAACGAGGGGATACCTCCCCTCGTGCTCCCCTAAGTTGGCTCGTAGCAAAGTGACCTTTGTTACGAGCCATTGAACTTAAGGTGTTGCGGACGCCGCCGGGCTAGTTTCCGGCGGCGATGACTTTTTGCGCGTACTCCCAGGCCATCTTCGCCAGCGGCAGCACGCGCGAGCCGGCGTCGGCGGCGTGCGCGCTGGCGGCGGTGCCGTCCACCGCGCGCTTCTTGATGCCCTGCAGGATGCCGGCGATGCGGAACATATTGTAGGCGAGGTAGAAATCCCAGTTGTCGATGCGCTCGCGCCCGGTGCGCCTGCAGTAGGCGGCGACATAGTCCTGCTCGGCCGGTATTCCCAGCGCCGCGAGGTCGAGGCCGCCGATGCCGCGGAACTGCCCCGGCGGAATGCGCCAGCTCATGCAGTGATAGGAGAAATCCGCCAGCGGATGCCCGAGGGTGGACAGCTCCCAGTCGAGGATCGCAAGAATGCGCGGCTCGCTCGGATGAAAGATCAGGTTGTCCATGCGGTAATCGCCGTGCACGATCGCGGTTTCGTCGCCCGGCGGAACGTTTTCCGGCAGCCAGGCGATCAGATTGTCCATCTCGACGATCTTCTCGGTCTCGGACGCCTGATATTGCTTGCTCCAGCGCCCGATCTGGCGCGCGAAATAATTGCCCGGCTTGCCGTAGTCGGCCAGTCCGATGGCGGCGTAGTCGACGCGGTGCAGCGCCGCGATCACGCGGTTCATCTCGTCGTAGATCGCGCCGCGCTCGGCCGTGCTCATCCCCGGCAGCCCCTGGTCCCACAGCACGCGCCCCTCGACGCAGTCCATGATGTAAAACGCGCGCCCGATCACGCCCTCGTCCTCGCACAGCGCATAGGTCCTGGGCACCGGGATGTCGGTCTTGCCGAGCGCGCTGATCACGCGGAATTCGCGATCCACCGCATGCGCGGAAGGCAGCAGCTTGGCCGCGGGTCCGGGCTTGGCGCGCATGGCATAGCGCTTGCCGCCGGCGCAGAGGCGGTAGGTCGGATTGGACTGCCCACCCTTGAATTGCTCGACCTCGAGCGAACCCGAAAATCCGTCCACATGCGCGCGCATATAGGTCTCCAGGCGGGCGACGTCGAAGCGCTGCTTCTCCGCCACCGGCTTGGTGCCGATGAACTGCTCCATTACCTCTTCCTCTTGTTCATTGCATTCCGCCCGCAATCCTAGCACGCCCGGACGCGCTCGCCGAAGCCGGCACACAGGCCGGCAGACAAACGCCTGAATACGCGCGCGATTCGAATTTGCACTCGGCGCGCGCCTGCGGGCATACTGTGGCCGCCGCATCAAACCATCCCCGCTTTCCAATGGAGAACACCATGCCACTGATCCAGGTCGATATGTTCGAAGGCCGCAGCGCCGAAACCAGGCGCGAATTCGTCGCCGCCATCACGCGCGAAACCTGCCGCGTGCTCAAGTGCGAGCCGCCCGCAGTGCAGGTCATCCTGCGCGACGTGAAGAAATCCGACTGGGCTACGGCGGGCGTGCTTTGGTCGGAGAAGAAGTAAGACGCTTGCAGACTAGCGCAGCGCGCCGCGCGCGCTCACCGGCCACAGCGCCTCGACCACGCCGCCGCGCACGCACACGAACCAGTCGTAGAGATTGACCGTGGGGTCGCAGTGCCCCGGCACCAGCAGCAGTTTCGCGCCCAGTGCCGGCGCCTGCGCGCCGGGCGCGATGGCGAGCACGCCGTGCTCATCCGACGCTTTCACGTAGTCCACCCCCGGAAGCTGCCAGGGCTGCGGCATGCCCGAATCGACGCTGGAGGCCTTGAGCCCGGCATCGACCACCGCGCGCGCGGTGGTCGATGCCGGGCTCAAGGCCTCCAGCGTCGAT
>JAAOZY010000374.1 GCA_012274205.1 Betaproteobacteria bacterium | reverse complement strand
TGGAAATCGCGATGGAAGCGGGCAAGAGTATCATGCTCGCGGCGCAGAAATCCGCTGCCAAGGACGAGCCTGCCCCCGAAGACATGTACCAGATCGGCTGCATCGCCAACATTCTGCAAATGCTGAAGCTTCCCGACGGCACGGTAAAGGTGCTGGTCGAAGGCAGCCAGCGCGCGGTGATCAAGGAAATCGAGGACCAGCGCAGCCATTATTCGGCCGTGGCGCGGCCGGTTCCCGCTGACGCGAGCGACAACAACGAGGTCGAGGCGATGCGCCGCGCGCTGGTGACCCAGTTCGACCAGTACGTAAAGCTGAACAAGAAGATTCCGCCCGAGATCCTCACCTCACTGGGCGGTATCGAGGAAGCCGGGCGCCTGGCCGACACCGTCGCCGCGCACCTGCCGCTGAAACTCGAGCAGAAACAGCAGGTGCTGGAGATGTTCGACGTCAAGGCGCGGCTGGAGCACCTGCTCGGGCAGCTCGAGACCGAAATCGACATCCTGCAGGTGGAAAAACGCATCCGCGGCCGCGTCAAGCGCCAGATGGAAAAGAGCCAGCGCGAGTACTACCTGAACGAGCAGGTCAAAGCGATCCAGAAGGAGCTCGGCGAGGGCGAAGACGGCGCCGACCTGGACGAGATGGAGAAGAAGATCAAGGCCGCGCGCATGCCCAAGGATGCGCGCGTGAAAGCCGAAGCCGAACTGAAGAAGCTGCGCCTGATGTCGCCGATGTCGGCCGAGGCTACCGTGGTGCGCAACTATATCGACGTGCTGGTCGGATTGCCGTGGAAAAAGCGCAGCAAAATATCCAAAGACATCGCAGCGGCGGAGAAGAGCCTGGATTCGGACCACTACGGACTTGAGAAGGTCAAGGAGCGCATTGTCGAGTATCTCGCGGTGCAGAGCCGGGTGGACAAGGTGAAAGCCCCGATTCTGTGCCTGGTGGGAGCACCCGGCGTCGGGAAGACGTCGCTGGGACAATCCATCGCCAAGGCGACCAACCGCAAGTTCGTGCGCATGTCGCTGGGCGGGGTGCGCGACGAGGCGGAGATTCGCGGCCACCGCCGCACCTATATCGGTTCCATGCCGGGCAAGATCCTGCAGAACATGAGCAAGGTCGGCGTGCGCAATCCCCTGTTCCTGCTCGACGAGGTGGACAAGCTCGGCATGGATTTCCGCGGCGACCCGTCTTCGGCGCTGCTCGAAGTGCTCGATCCGGAACAAAACTACACATTCGTCGATCATTACGTCGAGGTCGAATATGACCTGTCGGAAGTGATGTTCGTCGCCACCGCGAATACGCTAAATATTCCGCCGGCTTTGCTCGACCGCATGGAAGTCATCCGGCTTTCGGGCTACACCGAGGACGAGAAGGTTCACATTGCCACGCGCTACCTGCTGCCCAAACAGCTCAAGAACAACGGGCTCAAGCTCGACGAGGTTTCGATCGCTGAATCGGCGATACGCGACGTCATCCGCTATTACACCCGCGAAGCCGGCGTGCGCAGCCTGGAGCGCGAGATATCCAAGATCTGCCGCAAGGTGGTCAAGACATTGGTTACCAAGAATCGCGACAGCAAGATGGTGGTTACGGCGAAGAATCTGGACAAGTTCCTGGGCGTGCGCAAATACAGCTTCGGCATCGCCGAAAAGAAGAATCAGGTCGGGCAGGTCACCGGGCTCGCATGGACCGAGGTCGGCGGCGAACTGCTGACCATCGAGGCGGTGGTGATGCCGGGCAAGGGGAAGAGCATTACTACCGGCAAGTTGGGCGAGGTCATGCAGGAGTCGATCCAGGCCGCGCTCACGGTGGTGCGCAGCCGCTCGGCCAAACTTGGTGTCGCGGAAGACTTCTACCAGAAGATCGACCTGCACATCCACCTGCCGGAGGGCGCGACGCCCAAGGACGGGCCAAGCGCGGGTATCGGCATCTGCACCGCGATGGTGTCCATACTGACCGGCATTCCGGTACGCGCCGACGTGGCGATGACCGGCGAGATCACGCTGCGCGGCGAGGTGCTGCCCATCGGCGGATTGAAGGAGAAGCTGCTCGCAGCTCACCGCGGCGGCATCAAGACCGTGCTGATCCCCGAGGAAAACGTGAAGGATCTCACCGAGATAGCGGAAAACGTCAAGAACCGCCTCGAGATCGTGCCGGTCAAGTGGATCGACCAGGTGCTCGAACTGGCGCTGGAGCACCGGCCCGAGCCGCTCGCGAAGAAGGACGATGCCGCGCCGATTACGCCGGCCGCGGAAGGCCAACCCGTGAGCGGAGTCATTACGCACTGATGCGACGCCCGCTGCGGCGGAAAAGCGCTTGACACCCGCGAATGGCGCTTGCTATAAAGGATTCATGCCGGTCGCCGATTGCGGCACGACTGCATCTCGCCTCTGCCCACACAGCACATCGACTACGAATTCCTACCGCATATTTCCATTGCCAGGCTCATTAAAAGGGGGTTCAACGTGAACAAGTCAGAAATGATCGATCAAATCGCGAAATCGGCGGATGTTTCCAAGGCGGCTGCGGGCCGCGCCCTGGATGCGACCGTAACTGCGATCAAGGTCTCTTTGAAAAAAGGCGGCATGGTGACGCTGGTCGGTTTTGGTACGTTCTATGTGGGAAAGCGCGCGGCGCGCAACGGGCGCAATCCGCGCACCGGCGCGAGCATCAAGATCAAGGCGGCGCGCGTGCCGAAATTCCGCGCTGGCAAAGCGCTGAAAGATGCGTTAAACTAGCGCGCTTTTTGGACCAGAGCGCCCGGCGTTTCAATCAGTCCAAGAGGGTGCTTAGCTCAGTTGGTAGAGCGTCGCCTTTACACGGCGAATGTCGGGAGTTCGAGCCTCTCAGCACCCACCAGGGTGTTTCGTTTTGCTGGAGTGGTAGTTCAGTTGGTTAGAATGCTGCCCTGTCACGGCAGAGGTCGCGGGTTCGAGTCCCGTCCACTCCGCCAACAACAAAAGGCGAACCCAGACAGGGTTCGCCTTTTTTGTTTAAGGACCGCCGCGCATGAAGCTGGCGCGGCTGTTTTGAGGCCCGTGCCTGGCGTTGCGCACCGCGCAGGGGTTTGGGGATTTTAGGACCGCCGCGCCTGGTGGCGCAATGTTTGCGGTGCAACTTTAGCGAGAAATCATGTTCGATCTAGTCCACAAGCATAAGAAACTGGTGCAGCTGCTGCTGGCGCTGATGGTGCTTCCGTTTGCATTCTGGGGCATCGATTCATATCGACGCGGTGAAAGCGCAGCGCAGGACGTGGCCAAGGTCGCCGGCCAGAAGATTACGCTGCAGGAATTCAGCCAGGCGCAGCGCGAACAGCAGGAGCGCCTGCGCGAGCTGCTCGGCGGCAAGTACGATCCGGCGATGCTGGACACGCCGGCGCAGCGCGCCGAGCTCCTTGACCAGCTGATCCAGCAGAAACTGCTCGCGGTACAAGCGGTGAAGAGCAACCTGGTGGTGACTGATCAACAGTTGCGCGACATCATCGTCTCGCTGCCGGCGTTTCAGGAGAGCGGAAAATTCTCCAAAGCGCGCTACGACGCCATGCTGCGCGCGCAGGGCATGAACGATGTGATATTCGAGGCGCGGCTGCGGCGCGACGTCGAGCTGCAGCAGCTCAACACCGCGGTGGGTGACTCGGTGATCGTAGGGAAGACCCAGGTTGCGCGTTTCCTCGCGATCGAAGGACAGCAGCGGGAAGTTTCGGAGGCGTTGCTGTCGATGGAGCAGTTTGCGCGCGAGGTGAAGCTTGAGCCGGACGCGGTAAAGGTCTACTACGATACCCATCCGGGCGAATTCGTGGTGCCGGAGCAGGTGCGCGCCGAGTACGCGGTGCTCAATGCGGAGGTGCTGGCCGCGCAGGAGATCGTGAGCGAGGCGGACATGCGCAGCTGGTACGACGGCAATGTGCGTGCGAAATTCGAGGCGCGCATGGCGGCGAAGAAGCAGGCGGAAGATTTGCTGGCACAGCTGCGCCAGGCGCCGGACAAGTTTGCCGAACTGGCCAAGAAATACTCGCAGGACCCCGGCTCCAAAGACAACGGCGGCGACCTGGGATTCTTCGCGCGCGGTGCGATGGTGAAGCCGTTCGAGGACGCGGTATTCAAGCTGAAACCCGGGCAGTTTAGCGGCATCGTCGAGTCGAGCTTCGGTTTCCACATTATCAAGCTGACCGAAATCAAACCGGCGAAGGACGGCCAGCCCGAGGAACGCCGCGCCAGCCACATTCTGATTACTGCGCCCGCGGTGAAGGATTTCCAGGACATGCGCGCCGAAATCGAGAAGGAACTGAAGACGCAGCGACTGCGCAAGAGATTTGCCGAAGCCGCGGAATCGTTCAGCAATCTTGCCTACGAACAGCCGGACAGCCTGCAGCCGATCGCCGACAAGTTCAAGCTGAAGCTGCAGCAATCCGACTTTCTTACGCGCAAGGCCGGCCCGGCGGCGGGCGCGCTCAACAATCAGAAGATAATCGACGCGCTGTTCGCGCCCGACTCGCTCAAGAACAAGCACAACACCGAGGCGGTGGAAGCGGGACCGGAAACGATGGTGGTTGCGCGCGTGCTGGAGCACAAACCGGCCGCGCCGAAGCCGCTGGAACAGGTCAAGGCCGAGATTGCGAAGAAGCTCACCGACGAACAGGCGATGCAACTGGCGGTCAAACGCGGGAAGGAAAAGTTCGGCGAGCTGCAGCAGGGCAAGGACGCGGGGCTCAGCTGGGGCGCCCCGAAGATGTTGAGCCGGCAGGGCAAGCCGGAGCTGAACCCGGCTGCGCTGGAGCTGGTGTTCCGCGCCGACACGAGCAAGCTGCCTGCCTATCAGGGCGCGGAGCTGCCCGGGCGCGGCTATGGCATCTATCGCATTTCGCGCGTAGTCGACGCGCCCTCGGTCGACGCGGCGGGGGAGAAACAGTTGAAACAACAGCTGGATCGCCTGGCCGCGCAGGAACAGGCAGCTGCCTATATTGCCAACCTCAGGGCCGCGGCAAAAATTGAAATCAATCGGGCAAATCTGGAGAAGAAGGGCGGCTAGGCGCCGCCTGGAGTCTTTTTCAATATGCGGGGATCAGGCGCGGCAAAAGTCAATATTGCAGTGGGTTCTTATATTTCCGTCGTTCCCAGCGCGGTGGTATTGAAGCCGCCGTCGACGTAGGTCACTTCCCCGGTGATGCCGCTGGCAAGGTCGCTGCACAGGAAGGCCGCGGCATTGCCTACTTCATCTATGCTGACATTGCGCCGCAGCGGCGCCTGTTTCGCGTTATAGGCGAGCAGCTTGCCGAAGCTCGCGATGCCCGAGGCTGCGAGCGTCTTGATCGGTCCGGCCGAGACGGCATTGACGCGTATGCCTTTCGGCCCGAGGCTGGCCGCCATGTAGCGCACCGCAGCCTCCAGACTCGCCTTGGCCAGGCCCATGACGTTGTAATTCGGCATGGTGCGCACCGCACCGAGGTAGGTCAGTGTGAGCAGTGCTGCCTGGCGGCCCTGCATCATGGGCAGCGCCGCCTTGGCCAGCGCGGGGAAGCTGTAGCTGGATACTTCGTGCGCAGTGCGGAACGCCTCGCGCGATATGCCCTCGAGGAAATCGCCCTCGATCGCCTCGCGCGGGGCATAGGCGATGGAGTGCACCAGGCCGTCCAGCCCGTCCCAGGTCTTGCCCAGCTCGGCGAACAGGTTGGCGATCTCCTGGTCGCTGGCGACGTCGCAGGGAAACACCAGCTGACTGCCGAAATCGGCGGCCATGCCGGTGACGCGCTCCTTGAAGCGCTCGTTCTGATAGGTGAATGCCAGTGCGGCGCCCTCGCGATGACAGGCCCTGGCGACGCCATAGGCGATTGAACGGTTGCTGAGCAGGCCGGTGATGAGGATGCGCTTGTCCGCGAGAAAACCCATGGTGGCTCCAGAGTGTCGGAGAGGGGAATTATACCGGGGTGACGCACCATCGGTGTTCAGCTAAACTCGGACGATGCGTTTCCTCGTCGCGCTCGCTTGTGTGCTGATGCTCGCCGGCTGCGGCCGGGAATGGAATGACCCTTATCCTGCGAGCGAGTCGGGCAAGACTATCCTCTACAGCGCTTTTTCCGAGCGGCCCAAGCATCTGGACCCGGCGCAGGCCTATACCGCCGACGAGTATGATTTCATCTGGCAGGTGTACGAGCCGCCGCTGCAATACGATTATCTCAAACGTCCGTATACGCTGATTCCGGCGACCGCCGCGGCGATTCCCACGCCGCGCTATTACAACAGCGCCGGCGTCGAACTGCCCGCTTCGGCGCGGGATGTCGCCTACAGCGTGTACGAGATTCACATCAAACCCGGAATTTTCTACCAGCCGCATCCCGCCTTTGCGCGGGATGCGGCCGGGCGCAGCCTCTACCTCGATCTGAAGCCGGGGGATCTTCGCGGCAAGTATCGCCTTGCCGATTTTTCCAAGACCGGCAGCCGCGAGCTGGTGGCCGCAGACTACGTGTACCAGATCAAGCGCCTTGCGCATCCGCGCGTGAATTCGCCCATCCTCGGTCACATGAGCGACTATATCGTCGGGCTCAAGGAGTACGCGGCGCTGCTCGAGCGGGAAGACAAGTCGCTGCCGATCTGGGCCAGCCTCGCGCGGCACGACATTGCCGGCGTCGAGCTGGTGGCCGCTACACTTATCGCATCAGGGTGCGCGGCAGATACCCGCAGTTCGTCTATTGGCTGGCGATGCCTTTTTTCGCGCCGGTGCCGCCCGAGGCGGACCGCTTCTATTCCCAGGCCGGGATGGCGGAGAGGAATTTCAGCCTCGACTGGTATCCGGTCGGCACCGGACCCTACATGCTTGCCGAAAACAACCCGAATGCGCGCATGGTGCTTGCACGCAACCCGAGTTTCCGCGGCGAGCCCTATCCGTCGGAGGGCGAGCCGGGGGACGCGCAAGCAGGGCTGCTCGCCGACGCGGGCAGGACGGCGCCGTTCATCGACACCATCGTGTTCACGCGCGAGAAGGAAAGCATCCCGTACTGGAACAAGTTTCTGCAGGGATACTATGACCAGTCGGGCATCAGCAACGATAATTTCGACAGCGCCGTGCGCATGGGCATGGAGGGCGAAGCGGCGCTGTCGCCGCAGATGGCGAGCCGCGGCATCCGGCTCAAGACTTCGGTCGCCACCTCGGTGTATTACCTGTCGTTCAACTGGCTCGATCCGGTGGTGGGCGGGCAGGGCGACGCGGCGCAGCAGGAGCGCGCGCGCAAGCTGCGCCAGGCAATTTCGATTGCGATCGACAACGAGGAGTTCATTTCCATATTCGCCAACGGTCGCGGCGTGCCCGGACAAGGCCCGATTCCGCCGGGCATTTTCGGCTACCGCGGCGGCGAGGACGGCTACAACCCGGTGGGATATGAGCAGGCCTCGGGCGCATGGCGCAGAAAGTCGATCGCGCAGGCGAAAAAGCTCATGGCCGAGGCGGGCTACCCCGACGGCCGCGACGCGCGCAGCGGCGCGCCGCTGGTGCTGTATCTGGACACCACCGGCGGCGGCCCCGGCGGCAAGGCGCGGCTGGACTGGTACCGCAAGCAGCTGCAGAAGATCGACGTCCAGCTCGAATTCCGCACCAGCGACTGGAACCGCTTCCAGGAGAAGATCCGCAAGGGCAACTCGCAGATGTTCTTCCTCGGCTGGAATGCGGACTATCCGGACCCGGAAAATTTCATGTTCCTGCTGTACGGGCCGCAGGGCGCGGTGAAGGACGGAGGCGAGAACAAGGCGAACTACGCCAATCCGGAGTTCGACCGCCTGTTCGAACAGATGAAGAACATGCAGAACGGGCCCGAGCGCCAGCAGATCATCGATCGCATGGTGGCGCTGCTGCGCCGCGACGCGCCCTGGGTCTGGGCCTACTATCCCAAGGACTACAGCCTGTATCATGCCTGGCTTTCCAACGTGAAGCCGAACCAGATGGCACGCAACGGCCTGAAGTTCTACCGCCTCGACCCGGCGCTGCGCGAGGCGCAGCGCGCCGAATGGAACCGCCCGGTGGTGTGGCCGCTGCTGCTGTTGCTGGCGCTGCTGGTCCTGGGGACGCTGCCTGCGTATCGCAGCTGGCGCGCGCGCGAACTGGCCAGGGCGTAGGGCGCCGCATGTCCGCCTACATCGTACGCCGCGTAATTTACGCTTTCTTCATCCTGATCGGCGTCAATCTGATCACCTTCGCGCTGTTCTTCAAGGTCAATACGCCGGATGACATCGCGCGCATGCAGCTCGGCGTCAAATATGTCACGCCCGAGGCGATCGCCAAATGGAAGGCCGAGCGCGGCTACGACAAGCCGCTGCTGTACAACGCGGCGGCGCCCGGCGGGAAGAAATTCACCGACACCATCTATTTCGAGAAGTCGGTCGAAATGTTCCGCTTCAATTTCGGCCTCTCGGACGACGGGCGCGACATCGCCTACGAGATCCGCACGCGCATGTGGCCGAGCCTGGCGCTGGCGCTGCCGGTGTTCCTGGTCGGCCTCGCCCTGCAGATCACGTTTGCGCTGATGATGGCGTTTTTCCGCGCCACCTATGTCGACTTCTGGGGGGTGGTGCTGTGCGTCCTCATGATGTCGATTTCCGGGCTGTTCTACATCATCGGCGGCCAATACCTGATCTCCAAGCTGTGGAATCTCGTGCCGATTTCAGGCTATGCAGCCGGCTTCGACGCGCTCAAATTCCTGCTGCTGCCGATCGCCATTGGGGTGATAGGCGGCATCGGCAGCGGTGCGCGCTGGTACCGCACCATATTTTTGGAGGAGGCGGGCAAGGATTACGTCAGGACCGCGCGCGCCAAGGGCTTGTCCGAAGGCGCGGTGTTTTTCCGCCATGTGCTCAGGAACGCAATGATCCCGATCCTCACCGGCGCGGTGGTGGTGATTCCGCTGCTGTTCATGGGCAGCCTGGTGTCGGAATCGTTTTTCGGCATTCCCGGCCTGGGCAGCTATACCATCGAGGCGATCCAGTCGCAGGATTTTGCGGTGGTGCGCTCCATGGTGTTCATCGGCTCGGTGCTCTACATCGTCGGACTGCTGCTGACGGACATCTCCTACACCCTGGTCGATCCGCGCGTGAGGTTCGAGTAGTGCCGATAATGCCCGTTGTTCTCTGGACCGATGCTCTGGTCTACCTGCTGCTCGCGGTGGTCGCGGGATTCGCCTGGTATGTGCACAGCCGTGAGCACCTGCGCGCGCCCTGGCGGCGCGTGGCGCAGGCACCCGCGGCGATGAGCGCACTGGTGGTGCTCGCGCTGTTCGTGCTCGTCGGCCTGCTCGATTCGGTGCATTTCCGCCCGGCGCTGCCGGCGGCGCCCGGAACAAGCGCACAGTCGCGCGAGCCGGCCTATGCGGTCGAAGTCGAGAGCGTGCTCGATGTGCTGCTCTCGTCCCTGGCCAAGCGGCCTGAACGGACTTATTCGGCGCCGCTCGCGACCCACGCCTATACCAAGGAGACAATCGAGCTGCCCGGCACGGACGGCGCGCCGGCGCGGCAGGTGCGCGACTATCCGCGCCTGACCTACGGCGGCGCGCAGTTGCGCGATCCGCAGCGCGAGTGGAAGGCGGACGTGCTGCTCACCGCCTTTCGCGGCGCCGCGCTGGCCTTGCCGCTGTGGCTGATCGCGTCGCTCGCGCTGGTGGCCGCGTGCAACCCCGCCGAGCGCGTCGGCTCGCGCGCGTTCTGGCACGCCTTGTGGCGCGGGGAGACCGAGCTGCCGTGGCGCGCGGTGCTGATCACGCTCGCCCTGGTCCTGCTGCTGGCGCTGCCGGTGGCGCTGCTGTCGGCGCACTACCATGTGCTCGGCACCGACAAGGTCGGCCTCGATGTGCTGTATCAGTCGCTCAAGAGCGTGCGCACGGCGCTGGTGATCGGCACCCTCACCACGCTGGTGATGCTGCCGTTTTCGATCCTGCTCGGCATCATGGCCGGCTACCTGCGCGGGCCGGTGGACGATCTGATCCAGTATTTCTACACTACGCTGAATTCGATCCCGGCGGTGCTGTTGATCGCGGCCGCGGTGCTGGTGCTGCAGGTGCAGATCGAAACCCATCCGGACATGTTCCCAACCTCGGCGCAGCGCGCCGATTTCCGCCTGCTGTGGCTGTGCATCATCCTCGGCATCACCAGCTGGACCGGCCTGTGCCGCCTGCTGCGCGGGGAGGCGCTCAAGCTGCGCGAACTGGACTATGTGCAGGCGGCGCAGGCGTTCGGCGTTTCGCAGTGGCGCATCATGCTGCGCCATATCCTGCCCAATGTGATGCACATCGTGCTGATTTCCGTGGTCATGGATTTTTCCGGGCTGGTACTGGCGGAGGCGGTGCTGTCCTATGTCGGCGTCGGCGTCGACCCGTCGATGATCAGCTTTGGCACCATGATCAACGCGGCGCGCCTGGAAATGGGGCGCGAACCCATGGTGTGGTGGTCGCTTGCCAGCGCATTCTGCTTCATGCTGGCGCTGGTGCTGTCGGCCAACCTGTTCGCCGACGCGGTGCGCGACGCTTTCGATCCGCAGGTGCGTGTCGGCGCGGCCAGGCGTCGCCTGGAAAAGGCGCCGGCATGAGTACCTTGCTCGAAATCAAGGATCTCAAGACCTGGCTGGACGGCTCCGGCGGGACGGTGCGCGCCATCGACGGCATCAGCCTGCAGGTGGCGCGGGGCGAGACCTTCGCCATCGTGGGCGAATCCGGGTGCGGCAAGTCCATGACCGCGCTGTCGGTGCTGCGGCTGTTGCCGGAGGCCGGGCAGATCGTGGCCGGCTCGGTGCTGCTCGGCGGCGAAGACCTGCTCGACCTGCCGGAAGCGGCGATGCGCGGGGTGCGCGGACGGCGCATCGCGATGATATTCCAGGAGCCCGCGACCAGCCTGAATCCGGTGCTCACAGTCGGCCGGCAGATTGCCGAAGTGCTCGAACGGCATACCGCGCTGCGCGGCGATGCGAAGCGCGCGCGCATGCTGGAGTTGCTGCAGGCGGTCGGCATTCCGGATCCCGCGCGCAGCCTGGGCGAGTATCCATTCCAGCTATCGGGCGGAATGAAACAGCGCGTCATGATAGCCGTTGCGCTCGCCGCTGGACCTGATCTGCTGATCGCCGACGAACCGACGACGGCGCTGGACGTCACCATCCAGGCGCAGGTGCTGGACCTGCTCGCCGGGCTGCAGCGCGACAGCGGCATGGCGATGCTGCTGATCACGCACGACCTCGGGGTGGTCGCGCGCATGGCGCACCGGGTCGCGGTCATGTACGCGGGCCAGATCATCGAGGTGGCGACGCGCGCACAGTTCTTCGCTGCGCCGCTGCATCCATATTCGCGCAAGCTGTTCCAGGCCCTGCCCGGGGCCGAGCGCCGCGGTGCAGAACTGGCGGTGATCCGCGGGCAAGTGCCGCCGCTGACCACGCGATTCAGCGGCTGCCGTTTCGCCGAGCGCTGCGATTTTGCCTGGGAGCGCTGCCGCGCCGAGGTTCCCGGACTGAGCGACGCCGGCGACGGCCGCCGCGTGCGCTGCCATTTGTACGATCCGGCGGAAACGCGCGCCCAAGCTCAGGAAATATCCGTGAGCCCTGCGGCCGCGTCCGCCGCCCTGCCAACCGAAAGCAGGACGCGGAATGCGGCACTGCTTTGCGTGCGCGGACTTCAGGTGCATTTTCCCATCCGCAAGGGCCTGTTCCGCCATACGGTGGGCAGTGTCAAGGCGGTCGACGGCGTGTCGATGGACATCGCCGCGGGCCGAACGCTTGCCCTGGTCGGCGAATCCGGCTGCGGCAAGACCACTGCGGGCAAGGCCATCCTGCAACTGATCCGGCCCAGCGCGGGCAGCGTGCAGTTCGAGGGCGATGAACTCACGCAACTGCGCGGGGGCGCGCTGCGCCGGCGCCGCGCCGACTTTCAACTTATATTTCAGGACCCGTATGCCTCGCTCAACCCGCGCATGCGCGTCGCCGATATCCTCGCCGAGGGGATGCAGGCGCTGGGAGTGGTCCACGCCGGCGCCGAACGCGAACTGCAGATGGACAAGATGCTGGCGCAGGTAGGCCTGAACGCGGAGGCCAGGCTGCGCTATCCGCACGAGTTTTCCGGCGGCCAGCGCCAGCGCATCGCGATCGCTCGCGCGCTCGCGGTAAGGCCGAAGCTGATAGTCTGCGACGAACCCACCAGTGCACTGGATGTGTCGGTGCAGGCGCAGATACTGAATCTGCTGAAGCAGCTGCAGCGCGAGTTTGGGCTGGCCTACCTGTTCATCACGCACAATATCGCCGTAGTCGAATACCTCGCGCACGAAGTGGCGGTGATGTACCTCGGCAGGATTGTCGAGCGCGGCACGGTCGACGCGGTATTGCGCACGCCCAGGCATCCCTACACGCAGGCGCTGCTGTCTGCGGTGCCGGCGCTGGATCAGACGGGAACGCGCGAAATCATACGCCTGCAAGGCGAGTTGCCGTCGCCGGCGGATCCGCCGCGCGGATGCCATTTTCATCCGCGCTGCCCGCAGGCAATGCCCGAATGCAGGCAGATCTATCCGGATGCCGTGCGTGTGGGGGAGAACCAGGAAGTGAGCTGCCTGCTGTACCGCGAACCGCCGCGCTGAGCGGCGCTACTTCTTGCGCCGGGTGGAGCGCGTTTTCCCGCTTGATCTGGTGCCCTTCGGCGCAGCCGCATGACGCACTTCGATCACCAGGTGCTGGCCGGCAAACAGGCGCCCGATCTGGTTCCAGCGGCGCAGATCGTCGATGCTGACATGGAAATGCCGGGCTACGCCTGCGAGCGTGTCGCCGCGGCGCACCGTGTAGCTCAGTTTGCGCACGCTGCTGCGCGCCTCCGGCGTGGACGGCGGCTGGTAGGCAACCGGCAGCGGTTCGAGCAGGGCGCCTTTGAGCGGCAGCAACAGCTGGTAGCCCGGTCCCACCTTGGTGCGCAGGCCGATGTTATTCACCTGCTTGAGCCGGGCGAGCGAAATTCCGTGCCTGGCGGCGAGGTGTTCCAGCCGGTCGCCGCGTTTCAGCGTGTAGGTCTGCCAGGAGACCAGGGGCTCCTCATGCTCCTGCAGATTGGCGAGGAAGATTTTCGCCTTGTCCTTCGGCAGCACCAGGCCCGGTGTGCCGTTGGCGACGATCACCGGGCGGTTGTGGCCCGGATTGAGCGCGAGAAACTCGCCCAGCGGCATGTCCGCAAGCTTGGCGGCGAGGCGCACGTCCATGTCGCGCGTCTTTTCCACGGTGACGAAATACGGCGTGTTGGGCACCGGCTCCAGGTCGACGCCGAAGGCATGCGGATTGAGGATGATGTTTTTCAGCGCCTGCAGCTTGGGCACGTAATAGCGGGCTTCCGTTGGCATGCTGAGGCTGAGGTAGTCGGTAGGCAGGTCCTTGGCCTTGTTCTTTTCGATGGCGCGTGCCACCGCGTTCTCGCCCCAGTTGTACGAGGCGAGCGCGAGATGCCAGTCGCCATGCATCTGGTACAGGTACTGCAGATAGTCGAGGGCGGCGCTGGTGGAAGCGACGATATCGCGCCTGCCGTCAAACCAGGGATTCTGCTCGAGGTTGTAATTTTTCCCGGTGGAGGGAATGAACTGCCACAAGCCCGACGCGTGCGAGCGCGAATAGGCCATGGGATTGAATGCGCTCTCCACCATCGGCAGCAGCGCAAGCTCGGTCGGCATGCCGCGCTTTTCCAGCTCCTCCACGATGTAGTAGAGATAACGCTTGCTGCGCTCCACCATGCGCTTGACGTAGCTGGGCTGGCTCGCGTACCAGATCTGCCGGTGCTTCAACAGCGGACTGGAC
>JAAOZY010000373.1 GCA_012274205.1 Betaproteobacteria bacterium | reverse complement strand
GGCTATGCGAAAATGCGCAACTGGAAATACGGGATCGCCCATGCGTGCAATCTTCCTGCTGCTGTTCTGCCTGTCGGTGCCGAGCGTGGGCGCGCTGGCGAAGACGCCGGGCGAGGTCGAGGTCGGCGCCTATCTGCGCGATGCGCCGCTGTACGGATTCGCCGGTGACTACCGCAAGCTGTCGGACCTGCGCGGCCAGCCGCTGATCATCAATGTCTGGGCCAGCTGGTGCGGCCCCTGCCGCGCCGAGATGGGTTCGCTCGAGCGCCTCGCGCGCCGCTACAACGGCAAGCAGTTCAACATCATCGGCATCTCCACCGACGACGATGCGCGCGCCGCGGCGGCCTTCCTCGCAAGCGCCGGGGTCAGCTTCGACAATTACCTAGACCGGAAGCTGCAGCTGGAGCACATGCTCGGCGCCAACACCATTCCGCTGACGCTGCTCGTAGACGCGAACGGCCGCGTGCTGCAGAAGGTGCGCGGCTCGCGCCAGTGGGACGGCCCCGAGGCGCTCGCCCTGATAGGCAAGGCATTCGGCAAAAAGCTCTGAGTCGCCAGCCTATGCCCACACTGTGCTAAGGGTTGGCTGCCGCCGGCGCAGGGACGAGGCGCGGCCGATCGGGGTAAAATCACGGCCTGGCAGCACTCAGCACGCCGCAACCGGCAATTTCCACATCCAGGGGTGACATCGACATGCGCAAGTATCTGCACATCAATCTGGCGGACCGCTCGGTCAGGACGGACGAACTGCATGGCGAGGACGTGATCCGCGCCGGCCGGTATTTTATCGCCAAGACCCTGCTCGAGCTCGGCGCCGCCACGGTCGATCCGCTGTCGCCGGACAATCCGCTGATTTTTTCCGCCGGCCCGTTCGCGGGCACCAACTTTTCCAACGCCAACCGCCTCTCCGTCGGCTGCAAGAGCCCGCTCACCGGCGGCATCAAGGAAGCGAATTCCGGCGGCACCTTCGGTTTCGCCATGGGCCAGCTCGAAATCGCCGGCTTTACGCTGTATGGCGCGAGCAAGGACTGGGTCGTGATCCGCATCACCAAGGAGGGCACGATCAGCTATGACAGCGCCGAGGCCTACATGGGCAAGGGCAACAACGAGGTGGCCGGGCTGCTGTTCGAGAAATACGGCAAGAAGATCGCCTTCTCGCTGTGCGGACCGGTGGGCGAATACCTCGGCCTGATGGCCGGCATCGCCTTTTCCGACACCGACGGCCGGCCCTCGCGCCTGTCGGCGCGCGGCGGCGTTGGCGCCGTCATGGGCTCGAAGAAGGTCAAGGCCATGGTCATCGACGTGCACAAGATGCCGACCTTCCACGACCGCAAGAAAGTCATGGGCGCGATCCGCGAGTACGGCGCGCGCCTTGCCAAGGAGCCGGCGATCGACACCTACAAGCGCACCGGCACGGCGATGATGGCCGACATCACCAACCGCATCGGCGCGCTGCCGGTGCGCAATTTCAGCAACGGCCGCATGGTCGAGGCGAACGAAGGCCCGTTCAAGCTCGGCGGGGACTATATCCGCGAGCTCAATTCCAGCCGCGGCGGGCAAATCTCGCACGCGTGCATGCCCGGCTGCATGATCGAGTGCAGCAACGTCTACGTCGACGAGAGCGGCAAGGAGCTGGTGTCGCCGCTCGAATACGAGACCCTCGGGCTGATGGGCAGCAACTGCGGCCTGGACCACCCGGACCAGGTGGCGCGCGTGAACGCGGTCGCCAACGACCTCGGCATCGACACCATCGAGGCCGGCGCCACCATCGCCGTGCTGATGGAGGCCGGGCTGGGCAAGTTCGGCGACGAAGCCTTCATGCATCAGGCGCTGGAAGACATCCGCCAGGGCAATGAGCGCGGCCGCATTTTCGCGCAGGGCGCCGCGCGCGCCGGCGCGCATTACAAGGTGGCGCGCGTACCGGTGATCAAGCAACAGGCGATCAGCGCCTACGACCCGCGCGTGATCGAAGTGACCGGCATATCCATGATGGTCACGGCGCAGGGCGCCGATCATACCGCGGGCAATCTGCCGGTGTTCGACTGCAAGGACAAGACCACGGCGCAGCTGGTGGAGGCGAGTCTCGGGATTCAGGTGGTGTGCGCCGCGGCCGACTCGCTCGGCTTGTGCATTTTCGGGCGCTCGGTGACCAACATCAGTTCCGAACTCATCGCCACCGCCCTGAACGATGCGCACGGCACCAATATCGAACCGGCCTTCATCCCGGCGCTCGGACGCGAGGCGCTGAAGCTGGAGTGGGAGTTCAACAAGCAGGCCGGCTTTACCGAGAAAGACGACGAACTGCCGGACTTCTTCTACGACGAACCCCTCGCGCCGACCAACAAGGCCGCGCGCCATCGCAGCGCCGAAGTCAACAAGAGCCTGCGCGAGCTGTTGGTCTGAGGCGGTCCACGCTCGCGGCCCGGGTTCATCGGCCATACTGCCGGGTAGCGCAGGCCGGGAATCGCCCCGCTTGCTTCGCTCAGAGGCATGCATTCTCCGATGACGGCTGATTTCAGTATCGCTGCCACCCTGATCTACCTCTGCGCGCTGGGCTGGTGCCTCGCGAGCGCACCTTGGCGCAGTCTCGCCGCGTCCACGCGGCAGCACGGTTGGATGGGGCTTACGGTGGGGCTGATGCTCGCGTGGACGCTGCACGCGTCCGTCGGCGGCGGCATGGACCTGCACCTCGCGGGTGCGAGCCTCGCGGCGCTGATGTTCGGCGCGCGCCTCGCGGTGGGTTCGCTTGCCGTGGTGCTGGCGGTGATGGGCCTGACCGGACACATCGCGCCGGAGGCGCTCGCGCTCGAGGGCATTTTCTATGCGCTGCTGCCGGCGCTGCTCACCATCGCCATCCAGCGCCTGGTCGAGGCGCGACTGCCGCGCAACGTGTTCGTCTATATTTTCGTCAACGGATTTGGCGGCACGCTGGCCGCGAACGCGCTTGCCGCGCTGGCGTTCGCCGGCACGGTTTCCGTATTCGACGCCGCGCCGGCCGGCGACTACCTCGCCTACCGGCTGCTGCTGTGCTGGGGCGAAGCCACGCTCACCGGCATGCTGGTGGCGATATTCGTGGCCTACCGGCCGCAGTGGATGACGACCTTCCGCGACGAGATCTATCTCGCGCGCCGCTGAAGTGCGCAGGGCAGGATAGGCGTCGAGCTGCCGCGTATTCCGGCAAACTGGCAGCTCAGTTTTCCCCGAACAGCTCGTTCGACTCCATGCTCACGCGCACGAAGGTGGTGCGCTTGGTCAGTTCCTTCAGCGTGCGCGCGCCGACGTAGGTGCAGGCCGAGCGCAGGCCGCCGAGGATGCCCTGCACGGTTTCGCTCACCGGGCCGCGATAGGGCACCAGCACTTCCTTGCCCTCGGAGGCGCGGTACTGCGCCACGCCGCCGGTGTACTTCTCCATCGCGGTGCGCGAACTCATGCCGTAGAAGCGCTTGAACCGGCCGCCGTCCTGCTCGACGATCTCGCCCGCCGACTCGTCGTGGCCCGCGAGCATGCCGCCGAGCATGACGAAGTCCGCGCCGCCGCCGAAGGCCTTGGCTACGTCGCCGGGCGAGGTGCAGCCGCCGTCGGCGCAGATGCGCCCGCCCAGGCCGTGCGCGGCGTCGGCGCATTCGATCACCGCGGAGAGCTGCGGGTAGCCCACGCCGGTCATGACGCGCGTGGTGCACACCGAGCCGGGGCCGATGCCGACCTTGACGATGTCGACGCCGGCGAGGATCAGCTCTTCGGTCATCTCACCGGTGACGACGTTGCCGGCCATCAGCGTGAGCCCGGGCCAGGCGCGGCGGAACTCGGCGACAAACTTGACGAAGGTTTCCGAATAGCCGTTGGCGACGTCGATGCAGACATAGTGGACCGCGTCGCCGGCGCGCTGCATCACGCGCTTGAACTTGTCCAGGTCGGCCTTGGTGATGCCGAGCGAATAGAATGCGCTGGCTTTCAGTTTCGGCCTGAGCGCCTTGAAGAACGCGGCGAGTTCCTCGTCGCGATAGTGCTTGTGCAGCGCCGTTGAAAGGCCGTAGGGCGCGAGTGCGCGCGCCATGTCGAAGCTGCCGACGGTATCCATGTTCGCCGCGATCACCGGCACGCCGCGATAACGCTTGCCCGAGTGTTTGAACAGAAATTCGCGCGTGATGTCGACCTCGGCGCGCGAGGGCAGGGCCGAGCGCTTCGGTCGGATCAGCACGTCCTTGAAATCGAGTTTGATGTCGCGGTCGATGTGCATGGGGAGCGGGGGTGGCGGATCGCAAACCGGGAATGCGGGCCCGGCTGCAGCCGGGGTGCGCTACATGCAAGCATCCGCCTCGCGCGCGCCACAGTCAAGCGCGGCGCCGTTGCGGACGCGTCCCATTTTGGTGCGCTGGCCGCATCACCTCGGCTTCTTCGGCCGCCTTGCGCCGGCACAGAGGGGCCGGCTCACCAGATTGCGGTG
>JAAOZY010000058.1 GCA_012274205.1 Betaproteobacteria bacterium | reverse complement strand
TCGTTAGGGTTAACGTTTTATTGCTCGGGGATGCCGCTGGATCGCCAGCCACCGGACTCCCATGCGTCCTAGAACGGCCCACGCCGCCCGCCTGCTTGCTTCGGCCGCCATCGCGGCCGTGCTGGCCTTATCGGTGGCCGGCTGCAAGACCACCGGCGACGATATCACCGGCTCGATCGGCAAAAGCGATCCTCCGCGCACCGAAGCCGAGTGGCGGCAATCGCTCGATCTATGGGCCTGCCGCTATCGCGACAAACCCTGCGACGCCGACATCGCCATTGCCTATGCGCGGGCCCTGCGGGCCACCGATCAGCGCGCCCAGGCGGTCGCCGTGCTGGAGCCGGCCTCGATCCGCAATCCGAACAATATGCCGCTGCTCGGCGCCTATGGCCGCGCGCTGGCGGACGCCGGCAACTATCAACAGGCGCTCGACACGCTCAGCCGCGCGCACACGCCCGATCAGCCCGACTGGCGCATCCTCAACGCGCAGGGTGCGGTGCTCGACCAAATGGGCCGGCATGCCGAGGCGCAGCGCATCTATTCGGCCGCGCTCAAAATCGTGCCGGACGAGCCCTCGGTCTTGTCCAATCTCGGCCTGTCCTATGCGCTGATGAAGGATCTACAGCACGCCGAGGTCACGCTGCGGCGCGCGGTGGCACAGCCGAAGGCCAATCCGAAGGTGCGGCAGAATCTGGCGCTGGTGATCGCCCTGCGCGGCCGCTTCGCCGAAGCCGAGACGCTCGCCCGCGCCGACCTGCCGGAGAGCGAAGCCGCCGCCAATGTCAGCTATCTGCGGCAGATGCTGTCGCAGCACAGCGAATGGCAGAAAAACGGCCGGCGGCCTAACGTGCCGTTGCCCGATTCCGGAACCTGATTTCACGCATGCAAGGTAAAATGCGGCGCGGGCGCGTGCGGCCGCGTTACTGGATCGCCATGACCTTGATGGCGGCGGGTCCAAGAATGACCACGAACAGCACCGGCAGGAAGAACACGATCATCGGCACCGTCAGCTTCGGCGGCAGGCCGGCGGCCTTCTTTTCGGCTTCCGACATGCGCATGTCGCGGTTTTCCTGCGCCATCACGCGCAACATGGTCGCCAGCGGCGTGCCGTAGCGCTCGGCCTGCTGCAAGGCCATGCAGACGGATTTCACGCCGTCGAGATCGGTGCGCTTGGCGAGATTTTCGTAAGCCTGACGGCGATCGGGCAGATAGGACAATTCGGCGGTGGTCAGCGTGAGCTCCTCGGCCAGCGCCACCGACTGGGTGCCGACTTCCTCGCTGACCTTGCGGAACGCCGCCTCGATCGACATGCCGGATTCCACGCAGATCAGCAGCAGGTCGAGCGTGTCGGGAAAGGCGCGCTTGATCGACAATTGCCGTTTCTGGATCTTGCTCTTGAGCAGCATCCACGGCAGGTGCATGCCGATATAGGCGGCGGCGATGCAGAGGCCGAGCTTGACCATCGCCGGCTGATGGAAATCGAGCACGATGAACTGATAAAACGCGGTGAACAGGAAGGCGACCGTCGGCGTCACCATGCGGAAGAACAGATAGGTGATATAGGGCGCCTGGCCGCGGTAGCCGGCCTGCACCAGTTTCAGCCGCGCTTCTTCCTGGCCGACCCATTTGGTCAAGTTGAAGCTCTCGACGATCTTTTGAACATATTGCTTGGGCGATTGGCGCAGGCTGACCTTTTGCTTGTCCTGCGCCATGCGCTCGCGCTCGCGCTGACGGATTTTTTCGCGCTCGAGCGCGACCGCCTTCATGCGCTTGCCGAGCGAGTCGGCGAAAGCGTACGGCATCGCCAGCGTCAGCACCGTCGCGGCGGCGGCGACGGCGGCGAACACCATCGTCATCGATTTGGCGTTGAGCATGCTGATCACAAAATCGAGCATCGGTTACCGTGTTCCTTGGCGCATGATCCCGAAAACAAGTTCCCGTTTTTCGGGATCAGGCGCTTCTAAAAGTCGAAATTGATCATCTTCTTCATCACCAGGACGCCCATCGCCATCCAGCAGGCGGAGGCGGCCAACATGACGTTGCCGAGCGGTTCGGTCCACAACAGGGCGATGTAATTCGGGCTGGTGATCCACACCAGCGTCATCACCGCGATCGGTAGTGCGCCGATGATGGAGGCCGAGGCTTTCGCTTCCATCGACATCGCCTGGATCTTGGCCTTCATCTTCTTGCGGTCGCGCAGCACGCGCGAAAGATTGCCAAGCGCTTCCGACAGATTGCCGCCGGCTTTTTGCTGAATCGAGATGACGATGCCGAAGAAATTCGCCTCCGGCACGGGCATGCGCTCGTAGAGCTTGCCGCAGGCTTCGCCGAGCGGAAGGCCGATGGCCTGGGTCTCGACGATGGCCCGGAATTCGGATTTCAGCGGCTCGGGCGCCTCGATCGTGATCATTTTCATGCAGTCGAGCAGCGGCAGGCCGGCTTTGATGCCGCGTACGATGATATCGACCGCATCCGGAAACGCATTGAGAAATTTGTTTTCGCGGCGCTTCTTCAGGAAGGACAGCATCCAATAGGGAATGCCAAAGGCGCCGGCAAAGCCCAGGCCTATGCCCGGCAGCAGGCCGGCGCCGGTGAACAGCCCGATCAGAAACATCGCCACGCCGATGCCGGCGGATATCATCACGTATTGCCGCTTCGACCACGTCAAGCCGGCCTGCGCGATGCGGGTGGCGATCGGCACGCGCTTGTTTTTCTTGTTGCGCTCGTCGAATTCCTTGAGCGTGGTTTCGATGATGTCGCGGCGGGATTTCTGCGACCCGCGCGAAGCGCGCGCCGCCGGCTCCGCCTTGGCGACGTTCGCCATGCGCTGCTCGGCTTTGCGCTCGCCGGACAGGACCGGGTAGACGAATACCCAGGCCAGCCCGCCGACGGCAAACGATGCCAGAAAGAATAACGCGATCGACTCCAAGGGCTAAGCTCCGATCAGGCTCGCATGGCGTTGGTGGCGGCTTCCGCGGCGTCGAGCGCGGCCGCCAGACGCTGTTCCTCGCCGTAATAACGGGCGCGATCCCAGAACCGCGGCCGCCCGATGCCGGTGGAGCGATGGCGGCCGAGGATGTTGCCCTGCGCGTCTTCGCCGACCATGTCGTAGATGAACAGATCCTGGGTGATGATGACGTCGCCTTCCATGCCCATCACTTCGGTGATGTGGGTGATCTTGCGCGAGCCATCGCGCAGGCGCGCGGCCTGCACCACCACGTCGACCGAGGCGCAGATCATCTCGCGGATGGTGCGCGAGGGCAGCGAGAAGCCGCCCATGGTGATCATCGATTCGAGACGCGAGAGCGCTTCGCGCGGGTTGTTGGCGTGCAGCGTGCCCATCGAGCCGTCGTGGCCGGTGTTCATGGCCTGCAGCAGGTCGAAGGCCTCCGGTCCGCGCACTTCGCCGACGATGATGCGGTCCGGCCGCATGCGCAGGCAGTTGCGCACCAGATCGCGCATGGTGACCTGGCCTTCGCCTTCCAGATTGGGCGGCCGCGTTTCCAGACGCACCACGTGCGGCTGCTGCAGCTGCAATTCGGCGGCGTCTTCGCAGGTGATGATGCGCTCGTCGTCGTCGATGAACTGGGTGAGGCAGTTGAGCAGCGTGGTCTTGCCGGAACCGGTGCCGCCAGAGATCAGGCAGTTCACCCGGCTGCGGCCGACGATGCGCAGGATTTCGGCGCCTTGTTCCGTGACGGTGCCGAACTTGACCAGCTGGTCGAGCGTCAGCTTGTCCTTCTTGAACTTGCGGATGGTGAGCGCGGGACCGTCGATCGCCAGCGGCGGCACGATGGCGTTGACGCGGCTGCCGTCGGGCAGGCGCGCGTCGCAGATCGGCGAGGATTCGTCGACGCGGCGGCCGATCTGGCTGACGATGCGCTGACAGATATTCAAGAGCTGCTGGTTGTCGCGGAAGCGGATGCCGGTCTTCTGAATCTTGCCTTTGACTTCGATGTAGACCGTGCCGGAGCCGTTCACCATGATGTCGGCGATGTCGTCGCGCGAGAGCAGCGGCTCGAGCGGGCCGAAGCCGAGCACGTCGTTGCAGATATCGTCGAGCAG
>JAAOZY010000372.1 GCA_012274205.1 Betaproteobacteria bacterium | reverse complement strand
GTGGGTGAGGACATCGGCTTCCTGCCCGGGACCGAAGAGGAAAAGATGAACCCCTGGATGGGCGCGCTCGAGGACAATCTCGATGTGCTCAACAAGTCGGACGACGAAGGCGGCGACTGGGGTCGCGCCGCGACGCGCGACCTGATCCGCTCGCGCATCAAGGTAAGGTCGCTCAACTTCATGCGCGGCCGCACCTTCCTCAACAAGTACCTGATCATCGACGAGGCGCAGAACCTCACACCGAAGCAGATGCGCACGCTGATCACACGCGCGGGCCCCGGCACCAAGGTGGTCTGCCTGGGCAACATCGCGCAGATCGACACGCCCTACCTCACCGAAGGCTCATCCGGCCTCACCTACGTCGTCGATCGCTTCAAGGGCTGGTCGCACGGCGGCCATGTCACGCTGCAGCGCGGCGAGCGCTCGCGCCTGGCCGACCACGCAGCGGAAGTGCTTTAGGCTTCCGCTGCTCGCGACATCGGTCGGTGCAAGCGCATCGGCGCCTGCGCTGCTCGCAACAGAGGGTGGGCGCAAGTGCTTCAGCTGATCTGCTGCTCGTTACGCCGGCCAGCGCAGCTGCTGCGCCCGCTACCGCTGCCTCAAATCGCGGCTGGCCGAAACGATTCTGCGCTCCGGCGGAAGCAGGGCCGGCGCGAAATAGAAAGCCCTGCCCTTCGCCCTGCGTCAATTATAATCCGCTGCTGGGAGCCATCCGAAAACTCCCGCCATCGAAACAGTTTTGCCGAAGCGCTGTCATGAAAGGAGGCATCATGGATCGTCGAAACTTTCTTAAAGCCACTACAGCCATCTCTGCAGCAGGCGCACTGGGCAGCTTGTCCGGCCAGGCGCGCGCACACAGCGCCCCTTGGGCCGACGGCAGGCGCTGGCGCAGCTTCGAGGTCACAATGCGCATCGAGGTGATAAAACCCGAAGGGGCGACCAGGGTATGGCTGCCACTGCCACTTGCCGCCGATCGCGACTGGATCAACGCACTCGACAACAGCTGGAGCGGCAACGCCACCGGCGCAACAGTGGTTCCGCTTGCCAAATACGATGGGACTTTACTCGATGTCCACTGGCAAGCGGGCACAGAGCGGCCCGCCATCGAGGTCGTGAGCCGTTTTGCCACCCGCGATCGCGCAGTCGACTGGTCCAAACCGGGCAGGTTCGCGCCTACGGAGAAGGCGGTGCTTGCGCGCTACCTCCAGGCTACCGAGGACATCCCCACCGACGATATCGTGCGCGACACGGCGATCAAGGCCACCAAGGGCGCACGCAGCGATGTCGATAAGGCGCGCGCCATCTACGAATGGATCGTGAACAACACCCACCGCGATCCGAAGACGCGCGGCTGCGGCATCGGCAATATCAGAGCCATGCTGGAGTCGGGGAATCTGGGCGGAAAATGTGCCGATCTCAGCGCGCTGTTCGTCGGCCTCTGCCGCGCCGTCGGCATTCCGGCTCGCGACGTCTACGGCGTGCGCGTCGTCCCCTCGCAATGGGGTTACAAAAGCCTGGGCGCCGGCAGCAGCGATATCACGCGCGCGCAGCACTGCCGCGCCGAATTCTACAGCCATGCTTACGGGTGGGTTCCGGTCGACCCGGCGGACGTGCGCAAGGTCATGCTGGAGGAGCCGCCCGGCAATTTGTCCATCCTCGACGAAAAAGTCAGACTCGCGCGCGCCAAGCTGTTCGGCGCCTGGGAAATGAACTGGCTCGCCTACAACGGCGCCCAGGAAATAAAGCTCCCGCAGAGTACCGGCGAAAAAATCGCGTTTCTGATGTACCCGCAGTGCGAGACCGCGTTCGGCCGCAAAGACAGCCTGGATCCGGATAATTTCAAATACCAGATCAGCGCCAAGGAAATCACTGCGTGAGCGGCAGGCGCGAGGCCGCGTCGCGCAGCCGCGCGCGCTTCCGCGCTGCCGCCAGGATCGGTGCGGCGCTGCTGGCCCTGTGCGGTTTCCTGCTTGGATCAGGCACCGCGCATGGCGGCGAATTGAAGTCCTGGACCGGCGGCGCGACGCCCGCGCTCGCACTGAGGGACCCGGCAGGCAAGCTGCACAAGCTGGCCGATTACCGCGGCAAGGTCGTAGTGGTGAATTTCTGGGCGACCTGGTGCCCGCCCTGCCGCGAGGAGATGCCGTCGATGCAGGCACTGCGCACGGAGCTCGCCGGCAAAGGATTCGAGGTGCTGGCGGTGAATCTGATGGAATCGGAGGAAAAAATCGCCGCATTCCGCGATTCAGAACTCATCGACCTGCCTGTGCTGATGGACCGCGACGGTGCGGCAGCGAAACGCTGGAAGGTCAGCATGCTGCCGGTAAGCTATATCATCGATCGCAAGGGTGCGATCCGCTACCAGCTGGTGGGAGAGGCCACCTGGACCGGACCCAAGGTCGCGCCGCTGATCGAGCGTTTGCTCGGCACCGACGCGAACGGCCAGTCGGCATCCGCGGCGCAATAAGCCGCGTCGAAAATTGCCGCGTCGACGCGCGGGCTTAGCCCCGGCCTCCGACCCGCTCTACAGGCTCTTGTGGGTGCCGTCGCAAAACGGCGCCGTATGCGTGCGCTTGCAGCCGCACAGCACCTTCTTCTCGGTCTTGGCGATGGTGAATTTTACCGGGGTGAACGTCCCGCCCTTATGCGAGCCGTCGCAGAACGGCTGGTTTTTGGATTGGCCGCAGGCACACCACCAATAATCGCCGGGCGCCAGTTCGAGTACATAAGGGAGTTTCTGCGGACATGCGGGTTCAGCCATAAGACCTCCGATGGGTTCGCACTCGCGTGCGGCGGGAAATTAGCAGTTTACGCCGAAAACATGCGCCGGCAGGTCAATACCGGCCCGGGTCGGCGTAGCTCTCGAAGCGTGTGTACTCGCCAATGAAGGTCAGATTGAGCGTCCCGATCGGGCCATTGCGCTGCTTGCCGATGATGATCTCGGCCTTGCCCTTGTCGGCGGACTCGGGGTTGTAGACCTCGTCGCGGTAAATGAACAGGATCACGTCGGCGTCCTGTTCGATCGCCCCCGATTCGCGCAAATCCGACATCACCGGTCGCTTGTTCGGGCGCTGCTCCAGGCCGCGGTTGAGCTGCGACAACGCCACCACGGGCACGTGCAGTTCCTTCGCCAGCGCCTTGAGCGAGCGCGAGATCTCGGAAATTTCGGTGGCGCGATTTTCGCCGTACGAGGTCGACGACATCAGCTGCAGGTAGTCCACCACCACCAGGCCGAGGCCATCGTACTGGCGGTGCATGCGGCGCGCGCGCGCGCGCAACTCGAGGCAGTTCAGGGCCGGCGTTTCGTCGATGTGGATGGGCGCATCATGCACCTTGCCCACCGCATCGGTCAGGCGGCTCCAGTCCTCGTCGGTCAGGCGCCCGGTGCGCAGCTTCATCTGGTCCAGCCGGCCGATGGAGCCGAGCATGCGCATGGCGAGCTGCG
>JAAOZY010000057.1 GCA_012274205.1 Betaproteobacteria bacterium | reverse complement strand
TTGCCGTGACCGGTGCCTTCCGACACCACGACCACATGGTCTGCGGACGAAAACTCAGCCAATGAGACCTTGCGCTTGTCGAGGGGGTGGCCCTTGCGGAACATGCAGACATAGCGCTGCTTGAACAGCCCGCGCTGAATGAAGCCCGCCTTGAGTTGCGGCAGGAGACCGATCGCCAGGTCGATGTGCCCGGCCTCCATCTCGTCCCGCAGATTGACGTTGGTGTTGCGCACGGTGCTCATCGTCACGCCCGGAGCCACCTTGGCCAGTTCTTCCATCAATGTCGGCAGGAAGTAGATCTCGCCGATGTCCGTCATGGCAATGGTGAACGTGCGATGACTGCTGGCGGGGTCGAACAGGAGCCGATGGTTCAGCGCCGTGTGGAGCGCCGCCAGGGCGAAGGCCACGGGCTCCGCCAGTTCGGACGCGAAGGGAGTGGGCTCCATGCCGCGCGGGGTTCGCAGGAACAGCTCGTCACCCAATAGCCGCCGCAAGCGCGCCAAAGCATTGCTGATCGCCGGCTGCGAGAGGCTGAGCGTCGCGGCAACGCCGGAAACGCGCTTCTGCCGGAGCATCTGGTCGAAGACCAGCAGCAGGTTAAGGTCTATCTCTCGCAGCTCCATGGGCGTCAATATTCACGGCAGTGATTCAGATCATTCGCCAAATTCTATTGACAAATGACATCCCGGTGCGGACTATCGGTTTGCCGGGGCGCTACCTCGCCCTCGCGGTTCACTGGCACCCCGGTCGGATGGAGGCGGCAATATGAAAATCAGCATCGTCGGCGCCGGACCGGCGGGCCTTTGTTTCGCGGCGCTGATGAAACAGCATGATCCGTCCCACGAGATCACTCTGTTCGATCGCACCCCCCGCGACGCGACCTGGGGATTCGGGGTGGTCTTCTCGGATCGCGCGCTGGAGTTTCTTCGCGCGGACGACGAGGCGCTCTATCGTTACCTGACGCCTCACCTGGAGACCTGGCCCGACATCACCATCGTGCACAACGACACCCGGATCCCAATTGCCGGCAACGGCTTCGCCTCGATCGGCCGGCTGGAGTTGCTGACCCTGCTCTACGCTTATGTCGAGAAGCTGGGCCTGGAGATCCGCTTCGAAACAGAGGTCAAGAGCCTGAAGCAGCTTGGCGACGCCGACCTGATCGTAGGGGCTGACGGCGCCTTCTCATCGATCCGCAGCCAGAACGAGGCGAAGTTCGGCACGACCACGCAATGGCGCAGCAACAAGTTCATCTGGTACGGCACGAGCCAGGCCTTCGACAGCCTGACGCTGACGTTTCGGGAAACCGATGTCGGCGTTTTCTGTGCCCATCACTATCGATATCGGCCCGACATGAGCACGTTCCTGGTGGAGGTGGAAGACGCGACCTGGCAGCGTGCCGGTTTCAAGGACATGAGCCCCGCCGACACCATCACGCACTGCGAGCGGGTGTTTGCGAAGGACCTCAAGGGCAAACCCATCATTTCGAACAACTCGTACTGGCGCAACTTCCCGGTCATCTGGAACGCGCAATGGAGTTTCGACAACGTCGTGTTGCTGGGTGATGCGCTGCGCACGGCGCATTTCTCCATCGGTTCCGGTACCCGGCTCGCGATGGAGGACTCGGTGGCCTTGTTCAAGGCATTCAGGGAATGCGGAACGGATGTGCAGTCAGCGCTCGTCCGCTTTCAGGAGAGGCGCCTGCCCCCCATGAAGAAGATCTGGGATGCTGCCAACATCAGCATCCAATGGTATGAAGAGATGGACAAGCGGGTCACCACGCTCAGCCCGGTCGAGTTCGCCTACAGCTATATGACCCGGAGCGGGCGCGTCGATCACGCCGAAGTCCGGCGGCGCGATGCGAATCTGGCTCGCGCCTACGAAGCCCTGCACCCGGAAGTCGCCCGCGATGACGGGCGGACATGAGCAGGCACACAACCGGGAGAACCGATCATGTTGCAAGGATTCAGGGGTTGGCCGCAAGCGGCCGCGCTGCGTTACCGCGAGGCGGGGTTGTGGGAGGGTCTCACTGTTTCCGAGATGGTGGCGCGTACCGCCCGCCGGCACCCCGACAAGGTGGCGGTGGTGTACGGGGAACGCCGGATCACCTATGGGGAACTGGTCTCGGACTCCCGACGGCTCGCGGTCGGCCTGCTCGAGCTCGGGCTGAAGCCGCTCGATCGTGCCGTGCTCCAGCTGCCCAATATCCCGGAGTTCGTCACGACTTATCTGGCCCTGAACTGGATTGGCGTCATTCCGGTGACGGCGCTGCGGGCGCACCGACATGCCGAGGTGCGGCACTTCCTCCGCGCTTCGCAGGCCTCCGCCTATTTCATCGCCGACACGATTGCGGGTTTCGATTACCGGCCGATGGCAGCAGAGTTGTCCGCTGAATTCCCTTTCCTGCGCCATGTGGTTGTCGCGGGACAGGCAGGCCCGGGGCAGACCGCGCTGGGTTCCCACATCGCCCCGACGACCGACGAGGGAACGCTGGCGTCGCTGCTGAGTGGGGTGCTGCCGGCCGCCGACGAGGTCTCGACCATGCTGCTGTCCGGCGGCACCACCTCGCTCTCCAAGCTGATTCCGCGCACCCATGACGACTATGTGCTCAACGCCCGCTTGTGCGCGCAGGCCGCGGGCTTCGATCGCGACACCGTGTTCATGGCCGTGCTGCCGCTGGGCCACAACTACAACCTGGCCTCCCCGGGCATGCTGGGCGCCTTCTATACCGGCGGCGCATTGGTGATCGCGACCGGCACCGACACGGCAGACATCTTTCGCACCGTGGAGCGTGAACGGGTGACGGTCATCGCGGCCGTTGTTCCCCTCATTTCAACCTGGCTCAACAGCGACATCCCCAGGCGATTCGACCTGTCGTCGCTGCGAGTCGTGCAAAACGGCGGCGCCCGTCTGGCGCCGGAGTTGCGCCTGCGGCTGAGGAAGGAATTCGGCTGTACGCCGCAGGAGATCTATGGAACCGCCGAGGGCCTGATCAACATGACCCGGCTCGATGACGGCGACGAACTGTTGCTTGAAAGCTCGGGCGCGCCGGTGAGCGAGTTCGACGAGATCAAGGTCCTCGACGATGCCGGCGACGAAGTCCCCGACGGCGAGCCCGGCGAACTGGTGGTGCGCGGGCCCTACACCATCAACGGCTACTACAACGCGCCGGAAAAGAACGCCGAGGCATTCACCGCCGACGGCTTCTATCGGATGGGCGATATCGTGCGCAAGCACGGCCGCTATGTGTATACGGAAGGGCGGCGCAAGGACCTGATCAACCGCGGCGGCGAGAAGATCAGCTGCGAGGAGATCGAGAACCTGATCTTCGGCCTGCCGCAAGTCAAGGACGTCAGCCTGGTCGCCATGCCCGACCCGGTGTTCGGCGAAAAAGCCTGCGCCTGCGTGGTGCTCAGGCCGGGCACCCGGCTCGGCTTTGACGAGCTGATCGCGCATCTGCGCGGGCAGCACATTGCATCGTTCAAGCTGCCCGAGCGGCTGGAGGTGATGCCCTCGTTTCCAATCAGCCCGGTGGGCAAGATCCTCAAGCGGCAATTGCGCGACATGATCGCTTCCAAGCTCGAGGCGGAGCGTGCATCGCGGGGTTGATCTTCGACTTTGATGGTATTGTGCCGCGTTCTCGACGGGGCGCGGCCCCGACGGCACGCGGACGCGATCGCATCGGAAATCCGCCTGCCACCGGAACAGTTCTGCGGCTACGCCTTCGAGTCCGTTGACGGCGCTGTGAGATGGCCACAACGGCCTCGCACGCCTTCGCGGAATTTCTCCCTCTCCTCGGGCGTCATCTGTGCCCAGCGCTCGGCCATGCGGCGACGCCAGTGCATGCCGCCGCCACGGCCACCCCAGCCGCCAAAAAGAATCCGGCTCAGGATGAGGAGTCCCAAGGCCTGCCAGAAGCCGATGGCCATCCAACCGAAAAGAGGTGGCATCAACCAGTTCCACAGGCTCATCACGACGAAGCTGAACGCCAGCACCGCCAGCGCGATGCAGAGGGTGATCTTCAGCGCCTTCAGAATCCAATATCGTTTCATGTTCCGCATCCTTGTCACTCAAAGTACTCGTCATAGATCGCTTGCAGCCGTTGTCGCAAGAACAGAACGGCATAGTGCTTGCGGGAGAGCAAGGTGTTCACGCTGACACCGGTTTCCTTGGCCAGCTCCTTGAAGCTGCGGCCCTCCAGCTCATGCGCCACGAACGCATCGCGCTGCGCTGGCGGCAACTCCTCCAGTGCGGCCTCGAGCTCGTCGAGCAGCACGCTGCGCGCATACGCGGCCTCGGGCCCCATCTCCAACGAGGGCAGCAACTCCTCCAGATCGACAAGATCGCCCTTCCCGTCAGGATTCGGCGCCTCGACGCCGCGCGCCTCGGTCTTCGTCTTTCGAAACAGATCGATGATGCGATTTCTAGCGACACGAAAAAGCCAGGCCCCAACCTGCTCTACCGGCCGCATCAGCCAGTAGGACTCCACGAGTTCGGAGAAAACCTCCTGGAGAATTTCCTCCGCATCGCTCTCGTTCGCTACACGCTTGCGTATGAAATTGCGCAGACGCCCCCGTTCCCGCCGGATCACGGCGGAAATGTCCTGCTCTGGCTCGGCAGTCATCCGACCTGCGCGCAGTGCTTCATCCATACCCCTGTGTAGACGGATGGAGGACGAAAAAATTGTGTCGCGGGCAAATCTTGTCCCGAAAGGCAAATCCGCGCGCGCGGGGGCCCATCTGGCCGGCAACGACCATTTCGACCTCAGCGCCTCAGCGCGTTTACCGCCTCACCGAGACCGGGATCAATCCGGGCGCAGGCCGCCGCGAGTGCCGGTCGTGGCTCCAACCCCGGGGCGAAACTAGCTGGCGCCGGTGATGAACATGTAGCCGGCGTTGCGCACGGTCCGGATGCAGCGCGGCTCGCCGTCCGGATCGGGCTCGACCTTGCGGCGCAGCCGGCCGATGCGGATGTCGATCGAGCGGTCGAACGGCTCCCATTCGCGGTTGCGCGTCTTCAGCAGCAACTGGTCGCGCG
>JAAOZY010000371.1 GCA_012274205.1 Betaproteobacteria bacterium | reverse complement strand
TGCGCGCGCCGCCGTTCACTGAGACCGTGACCGAACCAGATACCGGGTACTTCTTCACCGATCCGCGCCAGGATGGCGGCGAGTCGTTCGCGCAGCTGCTGCAGCGCCTGCTCGCGGGCGCGCCGCGGCCGGATCCGCGTCAGGCGCCGGCGCTGCTCGAGCGATTTTCCGTTCCGGCATTTCGCGCGCGTGTGGAACAGGCGCTTGCCGCCGCCGCGCACATCGCGCAAACGAGCAAGGCTAGCCCATGAAGCAGCGCGCGGGGTATGCAGTGCAATTGATCACGAGGGCAGGGCGATGATACGCAAAGGCGGAAAAGCCGACCGGCGCCTGAAAAAAATTGCCTGGCGCTGGCGCCAACCGGAATGGGCGCAAAACCAGGGCGTCTGGCTGCCCTGCAACCAGGCGGGCATCAGCCCGGGCATCGCGCGGCAGATCTACTTTGGCGAATATGAAAGCAAGGAAATCGACATTGTCGCGCGCAAGCTCGAAGCCGACGATGTGGTGCTCGAGGTTGGCGCGGGCCTGGGCTATATATCCGCTTTCTGCGCGCGGCGCATCGGCAACGAGCGGGTGCACGCCTTCGAAGCGAACCCCGCGCTGATGCCGCTGATCCGCGCCACCCACGAGCGCAACGCGGTCGCCCCCGGCGTGCACAACGTGCTGCTGGCGCAGGGCGAGGGCGAATGCACGTTTTATGTGGAAGCCGAATTCTGGGCTTCCTCCACCAAGCCGCGCGGCGGGCAGGCGCAGGCAATCAAGGTGGCGCAGCGCGATCTCAACGCCGAACTGAAACGGCTCGCGCCGACCTTCCTGGTTGTCGACATCGAAGGCGGCGAAGCCGAATTCTTCGCCTATGCCGAGCTTGCGGGAGTCCGCAAGATCTGCGTCGAGACCCACCCGGATGTCATCGGCGACGCCGGCGTCTCGACGCTGTTCTCGCGCTTGTTCGCGCAGGAATTCGTTCTGGATTTCGGCTGCATCCGCAAAAACGTGTTCTTTTTCTATCGTCCGCTGCGCGAAACCGGCACGCCGGCGCAATCCGCTGCGAATGCGCCGGCATAACCCCCGGCCGCGCTGCCTTCGATGAGCCGCCCCAGCCTGTCCCTGGTCGTTCCGGTGTACAACGTGGCGCCCTATCTGCGCCAATGCCTGGACAGCCTGCAGGCGCAATCGGGTGTCGTCGACGAAATAATCGCGGTCGATGACGGCTCGACCGATGACTCCCCTCGCATCCTCGCCGAATATGCGCGCCGGCTGCCGCAGATGCGCGTCATCCGGCAGGAGAACGGCGGGTTGTCGGCGGCGCGCAATACCGGCATGCGCCATGCTGGCGGCACCTATCTGGCCTTCGTCGACTCCGACGATTTTCTGGCGGCGGAAGCCTATCGCATGCCGCTGCAGCGGGCCGAGGCCGAGCAACTCGACATGATCATGTTCAACGCCATGTTCCACCATGAGGGGCGCGCCGCGGATCGCCCCATCCTCGGGGACACCGGCCGCACCGGCGTCATTAGCGGACGTGACTGGCTGCGCCTGCGTTTGCGCGCGGGCAGGCTGCCGCACATGGTGTGGATGCATGTGTATCGGCGCGCGTTTCTGCAGAACGGCGCCTGGCAATTCGTGCCGCGACTGGTACACGAGGATGTGGTCTGGACAACGCATGCCCTGCTGGCGGCTGCGCGATTCGCTTATGAACCGGTGATCGCCTATTTCTATCGCATACCCGTGCGTCACTTTTCGCCGGAGCAGAATCAGCGGCGCCTGGAAGCCGTGGTGGAAAGCAGCATCTACAATGCGCGTGCGCTGGCAGCAATCGCGGCGGATGCGGCCATCGATGCCGAACTGCGCGATCTGCTTGCACGCGAACTCGTCGACGGTGCGTTTTCGGTGTTTCACAAGCTCGAAAAAATGCCGGACTCCTTGGCGAGAAGATCATTTGCCGCAAGGCTGCGGCGCGAGGGCTGGTACCGCTTCCTTTGGCAAAATGCGCGCGGCTATACCCAGCGGCGACGCGTTGCGAGACGTTACCTGCAAGCCTTGTTCGCCTGAACACCGGCGCAAATCAGGCGGACGAATCGGATAGACTAAGAGGCCATTTTGGAATTACCGAAATGGCCCCCAATTCAGGGGAGCACGAGGGGAGGTCCCCCAGGGGGACTTTCCCGTCTCCCCTCGAGCGGGATCGAGGGAGCGGGATCGAGACCTTCGGGGCGTATCCCCGCGTTTTGAAATAAGCACTAAGAGGTGTTTTCGGATTTGGCGCAATGACTGATTTCCTGCACAAGCATTGGCGCCGGCTGAAACGCTCTTTGTCGCGACGCTTCAGGGAAAAGCTGCTGCCGCGCGGCTATCGCAGGCTGGGCACGCGCTACGGCGGATGGTGGGTCGACACCACTCGCCTGGGCAAGGCCCCGCTGCTGATCGATTGCGGCCTGGGCGAGGACATCAGCTTCCCGCTGGCTTTCCTGCAGGCTTTCGGCGGGAAGGTGATAGGCGTGGAACCCAATCCGCGCAGCCTGAAGTATTGCGAGGAGCGAATCCGCGGCGATATGCGCGTGATACCCAAGGCGTTCTGGTCGGAGTCGGGCAAGAATCTGGAATTCTTTCTGCCGCGCGCGCAGCAGGACTTGCCCAAGGGCGCCGATGGCGTATCGGGCAGCCTGGACGGCAGCCACGAATATGCCGGCGGCAGCAGGCTCGAGGTGGAAACCACGTCCCTGGCGGAAATACTGCAGCAATGCGCGCGCGCGCAATGCGATGTGCTGAAAATGGACATCGAGGGCGCCGAGTACGGCGTTCTGGAACAGCTTTGCCGCAGCGGGGAAATACGCAATGCGGCGCAGGTGTTGATAGAGTTTCACCACAAGGTGACCGGGCACAGCCTGGAGGACACGCGTCGCGCAGTGGAGCAGTTGCAGCGCAGCGGTTTTCAATTGGTGCATACGGAGGACCGCAATTACATTTTTCGCAGGCAGGAACTTGGTCACGAGGAACCCGTTGCAGAATGAAATTTTGTAACGCCCTAAATAGGGGGGCATGAGGGGAATTATTCCCTCGTTGATATGGACCCCAAGCCGCCTTCGTTTCTGATCATCAACGTTTCGCGAATCGGCGACACCCTGCTGGTAACGCCCGCGATACGCGCCGTCGCCAAGGCCTATCCCGGAGCGGCCATTACCTTTGCCGGCCATCCGAAGCGCTGCGAAGTGATCCGCCACCTGCCCTATGTCTCCCGCGTTATGGGCATCACCAAGAACCGCGCCCGGCTGCTCGGCTACGGCCCGGGCCGGCGCTACGACTATGCGCTCGTCTACGGCTTCGATCTGCCGCTGCTCGGTTATGCACTGCGCGTGGCCGCGCGGGTAGTGGCGTTTCGGCAGAAAGACGCCGCGATCAACCGGCGCCTGTATCGCGCGGTGGAGCCGCCGGCGTTTCAGTCCATGCATTCGGCGCGCGCGCCTTTGCTGCTGACCCAGGCGCTGGACATCGAGCCGGCCGCTTATCGGCTCGCTTACCGGGTGACGGACGAAGAGCGCGCCTGGGCGCAGTCGTTTGTGCAACTGCAGCTGCCGCCAGGCGCGCATCCGCTGATCGGCCTGCAAGTGGCGAGTTTTCCCACCAAGGCTTACCGGGACTGGCCGGTGGGCCATTTTGCCGCCTTATGCGACAGGATTCTGCGCGCTCATCCGCAGGCACATTTCGTGTTGCTCGGGGGCAGGGAAGAGCGGCCAAAGATCCGCGAGCTGGAGCGGCACCTGCGCGATCATGCCACCGTGGCAGCCGGAAAACTCAGCCTGCGCCAGACCGCTGCGCTGATGCAGCAGCTTGGTTTGTATATAGGCGTGGATACCGGACCTACCCACCTGGCCGGAGCGATCGGTGTACCCATGGTCGCGCTTTACCATTGCTATTCCCCGGGGCGGCTGCTGGCGCCGCTGGACCGCGAGCGCCTGCAGGTGGTCGAACATCCGGGCCTGGACGCCGGCGGCACGATGGATTCGGATATGGCGGACATCAGCGTCGAACGCGTGTGGAGCGCGGTTCAGGCGCTGTTGAAACCAGGCTGAGCCGGCTGCTGCCGCGCCGTAATCACCGTGCTTCGTTCAAACCTGAAAATCGCCCTGGTAATCAGCAATCTCAAGGGCGGGGGCGCCGAGAAAGCCTTCCTCAAACTTGTGCGCCTGATGCGCCTACGCGGGCACGATGTCCACTTGTTCCTGCTGGAAAACATCGTCGAACATGCGCTCGATGCCGCAATCGAAGTGCATGCATTGACCCGGCCCGGGCAGGCGCTGGGCAAGGGTTTCCTGGGCAAGCGCCTGGCTGCGGCCCGCTTGCGGCGGATGTTCCAGCGGCAAGAGGCCGATCGGCCATTCGACTTCGCTCTCTGTACGCTGCCTTTTGCCGACGAAATTGCGAGCCTCGCGCGGCTGCCGCGGGTATGGCATCGGATCGCGAACAGCCTTTCGGTCGAAATCGAGAAGCTGAGGCAAAGGAGTGCATCCAGGGCGCAGCGCCGCCTGGCGCGCTACCGCCGGCTCTATGGCGCAAAGAATCTCGTCGCGGTGTCCGCCGGCGTGGAGCAGGATCTGCGGCGGGAACTCGGATTGAGCGATGCCAACATAGTGGTCCTGTATAACCCATTCGATGTCGACGAAATCCGCCGCCTCGCGGCGCAAGTGCCCACCGGCCTGCCGCAGGAGCGCTACGTCGTCCACGTCGGCCGCTTTGCGCCGCAAAAGCGCCACGATTTGCTGTTCCAGGCGTGGAAGCTCGCAGCGCTGCCGCACAAGCTGGTTCTGCTCACCGCCCCCAGCGCCGAACTCGATGCTCTGATCGACGCTGCCGGCGTGGCCGGGAGCGTGATCGTCGCCGGCTTCCAGCAAAACCCCTATCCCTGGATGCGCGCCGCGGACGCGCTGGTGCTCAGCTCGGACCACGAGGGGCTGCCGAATGTGCTGATCGAGGCGCTGATTTGCGGCACGCAGATCGTCAGCACCGACTGTCCCTCCGGGCCGCGGGAAATCATGGCCGGAGCCCTGGAGCGCTTTCTCGTTCCGGTGGGCGACGCGCAGGCGCTGGCGGCGGCTTTGCGCGATGCGCTCGATAATCCGCTCCCGCTGGCCGAGGTGGATCTCGCGCGTTTCTCCGCGGACACGGTCGCGCAGGGCTACGAGAGCCTGCCGCTGCGCTGGCGCAAACCCGGATAAACTCGGCCCATGTGCGGCATTCTTGGCTTGGTCGATACACCCTGGGAGAGCACGGCGGCGGCGGCGCTCGCGACTCTGCACCAGCGCGGCCCGGATGCCCAGAACATCGTGCACCTGCCCGGCGCGGTGCTGGGTCACGCCCGCCTTGCCGTCATCGACCTGGTGGGTGGCGCGCAGCCCATGCATACGCCGGACGGGCGCTACACCATCGTCTTCAACGGCGAAATCTACAATTACCGCGTCTTGCGCGACGAACTGGCAGCGCTTGGGCACGTATTCGCGACGCAATCGGACACCGAAGTCATCCTGCGCGGATACGTGCAATGGCAGGAGCACGTGGTCGCGCGCCTGGACGGCATGTTTGCATTTGCCATCTGGGACCAGAGCAGCCGCAGCGCATTTGCGGCGCGCGACCGCATCGGCATCAAGCCGCTGTTCTACTCCACGCACCAGGGTCTGGCGCTGGCATCCACGCTCGCGCCGTTTTTCCAGCTGGGCGGCTTCCCGCGCCGGCTCGACTACGAGGCCTTGCGCGACTTTCTCGCGTTTCAGGCGGTCCTGGCGCCGGCGTCGTTCCTGCGCGATGTACGCCAGCTGCCGCCGGCTTCGTACCTGCGCTACCACGCGCCTACGCGGCAGCTAAGCGTCGAGCGCTACTGGACCATACCCGCGGCCTCCGCGGCGCAGCCTCCCGCTGCGGACGAGTTGGCGCAGGAGTTCGATCGCCTGCTGCAGGACAGCGTGCGCAGCCAGATGGTTGCCGACGTGCCGCTGGGTGCATTCCTCAGCGGCGGCATCGACAGCAGCCTGATGGTCCACTACCTTGCCGGCGCCGGAGCAAAGCCGGTGCGCACCTTCAGCATGCGCTTTGGCGAAGCCGGCTACGACGAAAGCGGCCATGCCGAAGCCGTGGCGCGGCAATACGGCACGGAACACCATGTCATCGACGCGCCGGACATCGGCCCGGACAAGCTGCTCGCAGCGATACGCGCGCTGGATCAACCGCTGGCCGATCCCGCCTACATCACTACGGCGGAACTGTCGCGACTGACCCGGAGCGGCGTCACCGTTGCGCTCAGCGGCGATGGCGGCGACGAATTGTTCGGCGGCTACGCGCGCTTCCTCGATGTCGAAGCGCATCATCCGGACAACGCGATCAAGCGGCTGCTGCGCGCGATGATTGCCCGCGGGCTGCTGCCGGGTTCCCTGCTGCGGCGCGGGCTCGCCGGGCAGGAGCTGCTGCTCTATCGCAGACTCGAGCTGGGGCCGTACCCGAGCTCGCGCAAGAGCCTGCAGCGCTATCTGGCCCCGGCAGTGTGGCCCGCCTGCCGGCAGGAGCGCACCCTCGAAGGGTGGCGGCAGCTTGCCCTCGCTTTCGGCGGGCACATGGACAGCGGCAGCCTGATGCGCGCCGATCTGTGGACTTATCTCAGCGAAAATTGCCTGGCGAAGACCGATCGCGCCAGCATGCTGCACAGCCTGGAAGTGCGCGTGCCGATGCTGGCCAACGCCGTTCTCGAGCGGGCGCTCAGCCTGCCTGCGCAGGTGCATTTCGACGCCGCCGGCGGCAAGCTGATTCTGCGCCGCCTGGCGCAGAAACATCTGCCGCAACAGGTCTGGAATCGGCCCAAGCACGGATTCTCCGTTCCGCTGCAAAGCTATTTCAACGCGCAGTGGCGGGATGCGGGCGACGAGTTGTTCGGCCGCAGCCAGGCGATCGCGCCGTTCTTGCAACAGCATGCCCTGAGGGCGCTGTGGAGCAATGCGAAAACCGGCAAGGCATCGCGGCGCCTCGCCTATACTTTCCTGGTGCTGCTGATCTGGCTGGACCAATACAAGCTGGATGCCTGAAGGCGTGGCGAACATGAATCCGGCTGATACGCAGACGCCAAGCATCCTGGTGGTCCGCCGCGACAACATAGGCGACCTGGTGTGCACCACGCCGCTGATCGGCGCGCTGCGCCGGCGCTTCCCGCAAGGGCATATCGCGGCGCTGGTGAACACCTATAACCGCCAGGTGCTCGACGGGCATCCGGACCTGGACGCGGTGTATGCCTACGCCAAGGCCAAGCACCGGCTGCCCGGACAAAGTTACGCTGCACTCTACTGGGACCGGCTGCAGCTGGTGCGCAAGTTGCGTGCGCAGCACTTTGACTACGCGCTGCTGGCGTCGGCGCAGCCGGGCGCGAGCGCGCTGCGGTTGGCGCGCTGGATCGCGCCGGCGCATATAGCCGGCTATGCCGAAGCGACTGGGCGGGTGGACATGGCGCTTCCCCGCGGCAATTCCGAACCCATGCACGAGGTGGAGGAGGTGTTTCGGCTGGCGCAGCTGTTCGGCATCGAGGGCGCGCCGGGCAAGCTCAGCCTGGCGCTGGATGCGCCGGCGCGCGCGCGCGCGGGCAATGCGCTGGCAGGACGCGCGCCCGGGCGCAAGCTGATTGCGGTCCATATCAGCGCGCGCAAACCCAGCCAACGCTGGCCGACGGCGCGCTTCGCCGGGTTGATGCGCGCCCTGTCGGGGGAGGCGGATTTTGTGTTGTTGTGGTCGCCGGGCGCGGCGGATCATCCGCAGCATCCCGGTGACGACGCCAAGGCGCAGGCGGTGATCGAGGCGGCGGGCGGTGCGCCCCTGATCGCCTATCCGACGCAGGAGCTCAAGGATCTGGCGGCGGTCCTGTCGTTTGCCGATTGCGTCATTTGCAGCGACGGCGGCGCCATGCACGTCGCCGCAGCGCTGGGCAAACCCATCCTCTGTTTCTTCGGCGATTCCGATGCGCTGCGCTGGCACCCCTGGGGTGTGCCCTACCGGTTGTTGCAGCCGCACAGCCGCAACGCGGCGGATGTCAGCCTGGCGCAGGCGTTGCAGGCCTTGCGCGAATTGTCGCAGCAGCCAGCGAGCGGCTGATCGAAGTCAGGTCGTCGCTGCGTGCATGACTTTTGCGACGGCAGTGCAGGTGTCGCGCATGTCCTGTTCGGTGAGCCCCGGATGCAGCATGAACATCAGCGTCGAATCGGCCAGCCGCTTTGCCACCGGCAGCGGCTGCGGCGGGCCGAGACCGGCATCGACGAAGGCCTTTTCGAGGTAGATCTCGCTGCAGGAACCGACGCCGCAGGGGATGCCTTCGGCGTCGAGAGCTTCAAGGATGCGCTCCATGTTCCATCCCGATCGCAGCATCTCGGGGCGGATGAAGGCATAGTACTTGTACCAGGCATGCTCGCTGTGGCCCGGCGGCGCGGCCAGGCGCAAGCCTGGAACCGGCGCCAGGCCCAGGCTCAGCAGGCCGGCGTTGCGCCGCCGCTGCTCTAACCACTGCGGCAGCTTCGCCAGCTGCAGCCTGCCGATGGCGGACTGCATTTCAGTGATGCGCGCATTGCTGCCGAAGCTCTCGTGCAGCCAGCGAAAGCCGTAGGGATGCTCGCGCTCGAACACGGCAGCGTAACTCTTGCCGTGGTCCTTGTAGGACCAGGCTTTTTCCCACAGCGCGCGCGAATTCGTGACCAGCATGCCGCCTTCGCCGCCGGTGGTGATGATCTTGTCCTGACAGAAGGAAAACGCGCCGATGTCGCCGATCGATCCGGTTGCGCGCCCCTTGTAGCGGGCTCCCACGCTCTGCGCGCAGTCCTCGATTACGACGAGGCCGCGCTCCCTGGCGAGCGCGAGGATCGCGTCCATCTCGCACGGCCATCCGGCCAGGTGCACGGCGATGATGGCTTTGGTGCGCGCGGTCAACACCCGTTCTATGCTGGCTGCCGTGATGTTCTGGCTGTCCGCGTCGATGTCGGCGACCACCGGCCTTGCGCCCACGCGCACCACGCAGCTGGCGCTGGCGATGAAGGTCTTGGATGGAACCACCACCTCGTCCCCTGCGCCTACGCCCAGGGCGTGCAGCGCCAGTTCCAGCGCAAGCGTGCCGTTGGCCAGGGCCACGGCATACCTGACGCCGATGCAGCGCGCGAACTCGCGCTCGAATTCCTGCGACTGCCCGCCGGTCCAGTAATTGACTCTGCCCGAGCGCAACACCGCGGCCGCCGCTTCGACTTCGTCCGCGGCGAAATGCGGCCAGGGCGCAAACGGCTCTTTGCGCACCGGAGTCCCGCCCTCCAGCGCCAGTCGCTGCAGCTCCTTGGCCGGTAGCGCGTCGGGGCCCATGCTCAATCCCGGGGGCGCGCCGGCACGCCGGAGACCTGCGCTGCGTCGGCCACATCGCGGATCACGACGGAGCCGGCACCGACAAGGGCATTGCTGCCGATATTCACGCCCGGTGTCACCGTGCTGCCTGCGCCGAGAAAACTGCCCCGGCCGACGCGCACGCCGCCGCACAGGTGGCAGCCGGGCGCGATGTGCACGCCCTCCGCGATGCGGCAATCATGGTCTATGGTGGCGCCGCTGTTGATGATGCCATGCGCACCGACGCGCGCATCGGCGTTGAGCACGCTGCCGGCCATGATCACGCAGCCCGGCGCAATGTCGACGCCGCGGCTGAGGCAGGCATTGGGGTGGATCGCGCTGGCAAATTGCCAGCCTTGCGCGGCCAGCATGGCGGCGACGCCGGCGCGGCCGGCGTTGTCGCCGATGGCGACGATGGCCAGGCGCAGCCCCGCCGACTGCAGGCCGCGAAGTTCGGCCCGCGTTCCGAGCACGCTGTAGCCGAAGAAACGGCTGCCTTCGAGATTGACGTCGTCGTCGAGCACGGCGGCGATATCAAAGTCGCCTTGC
>JAAOZY010000370.1 GCA_012274205.1 Betaproteobacteria bacterium | reverse complement strand
TCGATGCTGGTGCGCGAAGGCGAGGCAGTGCGCGCCGGGCAGGTGCTTGCACGCATCGACGCCCAGGACGCCGCGGCGCGCCTGGACGAGAAAGTCGCCGATCTCGAGGCCGGCCGCGCGCAGCTGGCCCTGGCGCAAAAAAACCGCGCCAACAACCTGGCGCTGCTGCAGCAGAAATTCATCTCGCAAAATGCATTCGACAGCGTGCAGAGCAACTACCAGGTGTCAGAGGCCAAGCTCAAGGCGCTGGAGGCGCAGGTGGCGCTGGCAAGGAAAGCGCTCGCCGACACCGTGGTCAGCGCGCCGCAGGCGGGCATCGTCTCGCAGCGCCACGCACAGCCGGGGGAGAAGCTGCCGGTCGACGGCAAGATACTTACGCTGGTGGACCTCGCGGAAATGGAAGTGGAGTCGGCGGTACCCGCAGGCGACATCCCCAACATCCGCATCGGCCAGGAAGCAATCTTTCGCGTCGAAGGTTTCGGCGAGCGCGAATTCCGCGGCAGCATCGACCGCATCAATCCCACCACGCAAAGCGGCTCGCGCTCCATCATCGTATATGCCCATCTGCCCAATAGCGACGGCACGCTCAAGGGCGGCATGTTCGCCAAAGGCAGCGTGACGCTGAGCCGGATCGAATCGGCGCAGGTGCTGCCCCTCTCCGCCGTGCGCGAGGAGAGCGGCAAGGCCTATGTGCTGCGCATCGCCGACGGCCGGCTGGAGCAGCGCGCGGTCACGCTCGGCCTCAGGGACGAGGACGAGGGCGTGGTGCAGATCGTAGAAGGTCTGGACGCGCAAAGCCGGGTGCTGCGCGCCAACTCGGGCACGCTGCGCCCAGGGGCGAGCGTCAAGATCGCGCCGGCAAGAAACTAGGAAGACCGCCACATGTGGTTCACCCGCATATCGATCAACAATCCGGTATTCGCCACCATGATGATGGCGGCGTTCCTGGTGCTGGGACTGTTCTCCTACCAGCGGCTCGCGGTCGAGCAGTTTCCCGACATCAACTTCCCGGTGGTGGTGGTGCAGACCGAGTACCCGGGCGCCTCGCCCGAAAGCGTGGAAACCGACATCAGCCGCAACATCGAGGAGGCGATCAACACCATCAGCGGCATCAAGACGCTGTCCTCGCGCTCCTACGAAGGCCTGTCGGTGGTGATCGCCGAATTCGACCTCAGCGTCGACCCGGCCATTGCGGTGCAGGACGTGCGCGAAAAAGTGGCGGTGGTCAAAGTCGCGTTCCGCAAGGAAGTAAAGGAGCCGCGCGTCACCCGCTTCAACCCGGACGACCTGCCCATCGTCTCGCTCGCCGTGCGCTCGGACAGCCGGCCGCTGCGCGAAATCACCACGCTCGCCGACCAGGTGATCAAGAAGCGCATTGAAACCGCGCGCGGCGTCGGCCAGATTACGCTGGTGGGCGGGGTAAAGCGTGAAATCCAGATCTTCCTCAAGCCCGCCGAAATGGAATCGCTGAGCGTGGGCATCGACCAGGTGATCACCGCGGTGCGCAGCGAAAACCAGGAACTGCCGGCGGGCGCGGTCACCACGCGCGACGCGGAGAAGCTGGTGCAGGTGCAAGGGCGCATCACCCGGCCCGAGCAGTTCAACCGCATCATCGTCGCGCGCCGCGGCGGCCAACCGGTATACCTGTCGCAGGTCGCCACCGTGGTCGACGGCCAGGAAGAGGAGGAAAGCGCGGCGCTGGTCAACGGCAAACGCGTAATTTCCCTGGACATTGTCAAATCGCAGAGCGCCAACACCATCGACACGGTGGACAACGTGCTGCAGGTGGTGGCGGGGCTGAAGCAACAGCTGCCGCCCGACGTCACGCTGGACGTGGTGCGCGACACCTCGCGTGGCATCCGCAATTCGGTCAACAACGTCAAGCACACCCTGCTCGAGGGCGCGGCGCTTACCATCCTGATCGTGTTCCTGTTCCTCAACAGCTGGCGCAGCACGGTGATCACCGGGCTCACCCTGCCGATTTCGCTCATCGGCACCTTCCTCGTGATGTACGCGGCCGGCTTCACCGTCAACATGCTCACACTGATGGCGATGAGCCTGTGCGTGGGTCTGCTGATCGACGACGCCATCGTGGTGCGCGAGAACATCGTGCGCCACCTCGCCATGGGCAAGAGCCATCACGATGCCGCGCTCGACGGCACCCGGGAAATCGGCCTGGCGGTGATGGCTACCACCTTCAGCATCGTGGCGGTATTCCTGCCGGTGGGATTCATGGGAGGCATCATCGGCAGGTTCTTCCATCAGTTCGGCATCACCGTCGCGGCGGCGGTGTTGCTTTCGATGTTCGTGAGCTTCACGCTCGATCCGATGCTGTCCTCGATCTGGTACGACCCGGCGGCGCACGGCGTGCACGGCAAAGGCCGGTTCGCGCGCATGCTGTCCTGGAACGAAGCCATGATCCAGCGCGTCAGCGAGCGCTATTCGAAGCTGCTTTCCTGGTCGCTCGCGCACCGCAAGAGCGTAATTGGCATCGCGCTGGCAAGTTTTCTCGGCGCCTTCGCCCTGGTGCCGAGGATCGGGTCCGAATTCGTGCCCGAGGCCGATCTGGCCGAGATCCTGGTGCAGCTGAATACCCCGGTAGGCTCCTCGCTCGAATTCACCCAGGCCAAGGTGCAGCAGGCGGAAGGCGCGCTGCGGGAGTATCCCGAAGTGATCTATACCTATGCGACGCTCAACACCGGAACCACACCCGGCAAGAATTACGCCACCATATTTGTCCGGCTGGTCGATCGCGGCCAACGCGCCGCCGGTCTGAAACAGCTGCAGAAAGTCATGCGCGAGCGTCTGCGCCAGATCGCGGGCATTGAAATCACCAACCTCGGCGTCTACGCCCCGGTCGGCAGCGGCAAGCCGCTGCAGGTCTCGGTGCAGGGCCCGGACATGGCGGAAATCGAACGGCTGTCGCAGCAGGTAAAAGCGATCATGGGCAGGATCGACGGCCTGGTGGATATCGACTCCAGCCTCAAAGCGGCCAAGCCCACGGTGGCGGTACGGATCGACCGCGAACTGGCGAGCGACCTCGGCGTGGGCGTGGGCAGGATCGGTGAAGCGCTGCGGCCGCTGCTTGCGGGCGAGGCGATCTCCAGCTGGAAGGCGCCGGATGAGGAGAATTACGACGTCAAAGTGCGTCTGCCCAAGGGCGAGCGCGAAAACCGCGGCGATCTGGGGCGCATCTATATCGCGAGCAACCAGGTTGGCACGGACGGCAGTCCGAAAATGGTGCCGCTGCGCCAGGTCGCCGAATTCGTGCCGACCCTGGGCGCCACCCAGATCAACCGCAAGGACCTGACGCGCGAAGTGCTGGTCACCGCTAACGCGCTGGGCCGGCCCGCGGGCGATCTGGGCAAGGAAATCGCCGCACAGCTCGCCAAGCTGCCGACCCCGCCCGGCTATCGCTTCGTCATGGGCGGTTCGACCAAGGACATCCAGGAAACCATGGGCTATGCGCTGTCGGCGCTGCTGCTGGCGGTGATATTCATTTATCTCATACTCGCGAGCCAGTTCGGCTCCTTCCTGCAACCGGTGGCGATCATGATGTCGCTGCCGCTGTCCCTGATCGGGGTGCTGCTCGCGCTGCTGATCGCGCGCTCGACGCTCAATATTTTCTCCATCATCGGCTTCGTCATGCTCATGGGCCTGGTGACCAAGAATGCGATCCTGCTAGTGGATTTCACCAACCAGCTGCGCACCGCCGGCAAGGACCGCGCCCAAGCCATCCTCGAGGCCGGGCGCATCCGGCTGCGCCCCATCCTGATGACCACCTTTGCCATGGTGTTCGGCATGATTCCGCTGGCACTGGGGATCGGCGAGGGCTCGGAGCAGCGCGCGCCAATGGCGCACGCCGTGATCGGCGGCATCATTACCTCCACCCTGCTGACGCTGGTTGTGGTGCCGGTGATCTACACCTATCTGGACGACCTGGCGCACTGGGCACGGCGTTGGTTCGGGTCCGGGCAGGGAACGGGCTCGCCGGACAGCAAGCGCGACGCACAGGGCGGCGCCGCAGCCGCTCCCGCAGCCACGCCCGCGAACGCCGCGCAGGGTATGTGACAAGGGTCACAAGAGGACCATGCAAAGAATGGTAAAATTTGTTCCAGAGCCCGTTGCAAAATGAAATTTTGCAACGCCCGATTTAGGGGAGCATGAGGGGAGACACCCCGAAGGAAGTCCCCTCGGGGGATATCCCCTCATTTTGAAACGAACTTTCAGTCAAACAGCCTGCGAGAGCCAATCAGCCATGTCTGCGATGAACGTCGAACAAGCCCGTTGGAACATGATCGAGCACCAGATCCGCCCCTGGGAAGTGCTGGACCAGGAGGTGCTGGACCTGCTGTATGCGCTCAAGCGCGAGGATTTCGTTCCCGCCGCTTACCGCATGCTGGCTTTTTCCGACATGGAAATTCCCATCGGCCAGGGCCAACTCATGTGGCCGCCAAAATTGGAAGCGCGCGTATTGCAGGAGCTTGCGCTCAAACCGACCGACCAGGTGCTGGAGATCGGCACCGGCTCAGGCTACTTCACTGCGCTGCTCGCGCGCCTCGCGCAGCATGTCTACAGCGTTGAAATTCAGCCCGAGCTAATGGCATCGGCCGCGGCCAATCTGCGCCGCGCCGGAATCGACAATGTCACGCTGGAACTCGGCGACGGGGCGCGCGGCTGGACCAAACACGCGCCCTACGATGTCATCGTGCTCACCGGCTCCACCCCGGTCCTGCCGCCGCAACAGCTGCAGCAGATGAAGGCCGGCGCACGCCTGTTCGCAGTCGTGGGCGAGCCACCGGTAATGGCGGCGCGGCTGTTCAGCTGCGCCGGCGAAGGCCGCTACAGCTCCGTCGATCTGCTCGAAACGCGCATCGCCCCGCTCACGAATGCGCTCCAGGGCGAGCGCTTCAGTTTCTGAGCATGACCCAGATCACGCCGCAGCTGCTGCAGCAATGGCTCGCCGACGGCAAACGCAAGCCGCCGGTGCTGCTCGATGTGCGCGAGCCCTGGGAATATCACACCTGCCGCATCGAAGGCTCGATGCTGGCCCCGATGAACACCATTCCGGCGCGCGTGCCGGAGCTCGACCGCGACTCCGATACCGTGGTGATCTGCCACCATGGCGTGCGCAGCTATCAGGTGGGCGTGTTTCTGGAGCGCAACGGCTTTTCCAATCTGTACAACCTGAAGGGCGGGGTGAATGCCTGGGCCGACCAGGTCGATCCCTCGATGCCCAGATATTGAGCCCGAGATGAAACGACACGCGATTTTCCTCGCAGTACTTGCGTTCAGCCAGCCGCTTGCGGCGGCGGACCTGCTGCAGACTTATCGCGAGGCGCGTGCCAACGACCCGGTGTATGCCTCGGCGCGCGCTGCCCGCGACGCCGGACGCGAGAGTCTGCCGCAGGGGCTGGCGCTGCTGCTGCCGAACGTCAGCGCCAGCGGCTTCACCCAGATGAACAACATCGACATCGACTTCCGCGGCGTCGCGCCGCCGTCCGAGCGCGATGGCAACACCAACGGTTACAGCGTGTCGCTGACTCAGCCCTTGTTCAACTGGCAGAGCATCATGCTGTACAAGGAGGCCGGCTTCAAGGTGGCGCAGTCAGAGGCCGTGTTCGGACAGGCGGCGCAGGACCTGATCGTGCGCGTGGCCCAGGCCTATTTCGACGTACTCGCGTCGCAGGACAGCCTGGCTTTCATACAGGCACAGAAGGCTGCGATCTCCGAGCAACTGGCGCAGGCCAAGCGCAACTTCGAGGTCGGCACCGCCACCATCACCGACACGCACGAGGCACAGGCACGTTTCGACCTCGCGTTCAGCCAGGAAATCGCGGCGCAAAGCGATCTCGAAATCAAGAAGAGCGCCCTGCAGCAGATCGTCGGCAAGCTTCCCGACAGTCTGGTCCCGCTCAGGCCGGCGACCGAGCTCAGTCCGCCCGCACCGAACGCGATCGAACCATGGGTTGCCAGAGCGGAGGACCAGAATTTCGCCGTGCACATCCAGGAGGCCGCGCTGGAGGTCGCATCGCGCGAAATCGAGCGCAACCGCGCCGGCCACTATCCGACGCTCAATATGGTGGGCAATTACGGCAGGAACTCGGCCAGCATCAGCACCATCGGCACCGTGAGCCTGGGCACGGACAGCACCAGCCGCAGCATTGGTCTGCAGTTGGCGATTCCGCTGTACGCGGGCGGCGGCGTCAGTTCGCTGGTGCGCCAGGCCATTGCCAACCAGGACAAGGCGCGCCAGGATCTCGAAGCCGCCCGGCGCAGCGCAGCGCAGGCGGCGCGCCAGGCCTACCTCGGCGTAAGCAACGGCATGGCGCAGGTCAGGGCACTGGAACAGGCATTGATTTCCAGCCAGAGCGCGCTGGATTCGAACAAGCTCGGCTATGAGGTGGGTGTGCGCATCAATATCGACGTGCTGAACGCGCAGCAGCAGCTCTACTCGACCAAGCGCGACCTGTCCAAGGCGCGCTACGACACATTGGTGAACGGGCTCAAGCTCGAGGCCGCCGCCGGCACGCTGACCGAAGAAGACCTGGAGGCGGTCAACCGCCTGCTCGGCACCAACTAAGGCTTATTTCAAAACGAGGGGACACGTCCCCTCGTGCTCCCCTAGATCAGGGGCCGTTTCGGTAATTCTGAAATGGCCTCTAACAGCCATTCACACCCGTTTCTCGAGCAGGCGCTCGCAGATCGCGAGATTGCGCGCCGTAGCCCCATGATGGGCGCGGCTGAATTCAAGGGCAGCCTGCGCCATGCGCGCCAGCGCCGCCCGATCCCACAGCAACTTTTCTGCCCGCTGCGCCAGCGCAGTTGCGTCAGCAACCTCGATCGCGGCGCCTGCCTCCAGCGCCAGGCGCGAGGCTTCGGCAAAATTGTACATATGCGGCCCGAACAGCAGCGGCCGCCCCGCCGCGCAGGCCTCGATCAAGTTCTGTCCGCCCAGAGGCAGGAGGCTGCCCCCGATAAACGCAAGGTCGCAGGCCGAATAGTAGGCCGCCATTTCCCCCATGCTGTCGCCGAGCAGCACGCGGCACTCAGGTGGCAGCGCGCGATCGGCGCTGCGGCGCACATAGCTTAATCCGCGCTGTTCCAGCAGCGCTGCGACTTCGCCAAAGCGCTGCGGATGGCGCGGCACCAACAGCAACAGCAGGCTCTCCACGCCGATGCGCACGAACGCGTCGAGTACCAGCTCCTCTTCGCCCGCGCGCGTGCTCGCAGCCAGCAGCACCGGGCGCTGCCCGATGCGCTGCTTCAGCTCGGCGCCCAGCTGCAGCAGGCGCGGCGCGATCTCGACATCGAACTTCAGATTCCCGGTGACCTCGACCCCATGCGCGCCGAGGCGCTCGAAGCGCCCGGCGTCCGCGCGCGTTTGCGCGCCGATCGCCGCCAGACGCCCAAGCGCGGCGCGCGTCAGCGGCGCCACCCTGGCATAGCCGCGCGCGGATTTTTCCGACAGGCGCGCATTGGCAAGCAGCAGGGGCACGCCCTGCCGCGCGCAGGCATCGACCAGATTGAACCAGATCTCGGTTTCCATGAGTATGCCCAGGCGCGGCCGGAAGCGCGCCAGAAAGCGCGCCACGGCACCTGGATAGTCATAGGGAAGATAGGCGATGGTCACCGTTTCGCCGAACAGCTGCTGCGCCGTCTCGCGCCCGGTGGGCGTCATCTGCGTGAGCAGCAACTCATGGCCCGGATAGCGCGCCGCCAGCGCGCGCAGCAGCGGTTCCGCGGCGCGCGTTTCGCCCACCGACACCGCGTGCAGCCAGATCAGCGGGCGCTCGGGCCGCCCCGGATACCAGCCGAAGCGCTCGGCGATATGCTCGCGGTAGGCCGGCTGGCGCCGGCCGCGCCACCACAGGTGCAGCAAGGCCCAGGGAAATGCGAGCCACAACAGCAGCCGGTAGGCAAGGCGCCAGATCATGCGGCGCTTCCGGCCATGAGCGCATCCAGGGCAGCGAGGACTTCGCTCGCCTCGGGCAGCGCACTCGCGTCGCCGAGATTGCGCACCGGTGCGCCCGGCCCCGCGTACACGCCGGTCAGCCGCGGACGCGTGCCGCAAAAGAGCGCCACCACAGGACGGCCCAGCGCCGCCGCCAGATGCGTAAGGCCGGTATCGACGCCGACTACCGCCCGTGCACCCGCGAGCAAGCCGGCAACGGCGCAGACATCCAGGGCGGGCGGCACCACCGCGGACGGCAGCGCGCGTGCAAGGCGTTCGCTGCGCGCACGTTCCGCCGCATCGCCCCAGGGCAGGACCAGCGCGTAGCCGCGGCGCGCGAGTTCGCTCCCGAGCCGCTCCCATGCGGCTTCCGGCCACAGCTTGTCGCTGCGGCTGGTCGCGTGCAGCAGCACGCAATACGGCTGCGCAGCGAGCGGCGCAGCGAGCGCGGGCGCAACGATGCCGTAATCGAGCACAGCCGGCAGTTCATAGCCCAGCGCCAGGGCGGCGAGGCGCCGATTGCGCACGACCGCATGCAGGTCGCGCGGCACCGCATGGACGACGTCATAGAACTTTGCCGCCAGCGGTTCGCGCGCGCTGGCGCCGGAGTAGCCGTGGCGCGTGCCCGAAGCGGCTTGCCCCAGCAGCGCGCTCTTGATCAGGCCCTGGGTGTCGATGACGCAGTCGTAGCGCATCCCGGACAGCGCGCGGCGGAAATGCCCGAATTCGCGCCAGTGCGCCGGTTTGAGCACATTGCCGCGCCAGCGCCGCAGCGCCACCGGGATCGCCCGGTGCACGCCCGGATGCATGCCGACGATGTCGCAATACGCTTCCTCCACCACCCAATCGATGCGCGCGCGCGGAAAACGCGCGCGGATGTCGCTCACCACCGGCAGGTTGTGCACCACGTCGCCGAGCGAGGAAGTCTTGATGAGCAGGATATTGGGCATGAGAGGGGCTGGACGGGGCTTTGTTAGAATGAGGCCCGCGCAGAATTAATTATAAGGTATCCCGCCCCTTGTCCCGCCAGCCCTTATCCGTCGTCATCATCACCAGGAACGCGGCAAGCCAGCTTGCAGCCTGCCTGGAAAGCGCCGCTTTTGCCGATGAAACGCTGGTGGTCGACTCGGGTTCCGACGACGGCACGGCCGCACTCGCCGTGGCGCATGGTGCCCGGGTGCTGCAACAGGCCTGGCTGGGTTTCGGCCCGCAAAAACAGTTCGCGGTGGAGGCGGCGGCGCACGACTGGGTGCTGTGCCTGGACGCCGATGAGCGCGTGAGCGAAGCCCTGCGCGCGAGCATACTCGCGGCGCTGGCCGCACCCGCGGCGCAGGCCTATGCGATGGCGCGCTGCAATCGCTTCATGGGACGCTGGCTGAAGCACGGCGAGGGCTACCCCGACTGGAGCCTGCGCCTGTTCGATCGGCGCCATGCGCGCTGGGGCGACGAGCCGGTGCACGAGAAAGTGCTCACCGACGCGCCGGTGACGCGCATCGCCGGGGACCTGCTGCACGATTCCGCCGAGACACTGGACGGCTACCTGGACAAGCAGAACCGCTACACCAGCATGCAGGCCGAAGTGCTGTTCAAAGCGGGAAAGCGCGCCGGCGCGGCGCAACTTCTTCTGTCGCCGGCGCTGCGCTTCATCAAGTTCTATTTGCTGCGCCTGGGTTTTCTCGACGGAATCCCCGGCCTGGTGCATATCGCCATCGGCTGCTGCAACAGTTTCCACAAGTACGCCAAACTGATGGCGCTGCAGCGCAAACAAGTCGCTTCGGAGTGATTGAAGCCTAGTCCATGTATTCCAAATCTGTAGAACTATGAAAAATCACCTGAAAAGAATTCTTGCATGGCTGACGGGCAACCGTTTCATATTGCTTTCGCGCGCAAAGATTACTTACGATAAGGACCTGCTTTACACGTACAACAATGCCGATTTCCTGAAAAATCCCCTGTTCCAGAAAGCGTATGCGCATGTGAAGCGCCTGGATACGTCGGGCATTACCGGCAGCGGAATCGAATGGCGCATCCACGTGCTCTGCTGGGCGGCGTACCACGCAAGTCACCTGGACGGCGATTTTGTAGATTGCGGCGTCAATACGGGGTTGTTCTCCCGCGCCGTCATGGAGTATGTGGATTTCAAGAAGCTCGATAAGACGTATTACCTGCTGGACACCTTCACCGGTCTGGATCCGCAATACAGTTCCGCCTACGAAATGGCACGCCATCACAGGATTGGTTATGGCGACAAAGTCGATCTGTATGAGCAGGCAAAGGAAACGTTTTCGGGATTCAACGCGAAGATCATCAAAGGATCGGTGCCGGACACACTGGTCCATGTGGACACTGATAAAGTCGCATATCTTTCCATCGACATGAACTGCGTCATGCCCGAGGTCGCCGCACTGGAGTTCTTCTGGGACCGCCTGGTCAGCAGTGCAATAATCATCCTGGATGATTATGCGTATCCAGGGGCGGAGGATCAGAAGCATGCCCATGACCGATTTGCCAAGTCGAAAGGAATTGAAATACTTACCTTGCCCACCTGCCAGGGCCTCATTGTCAAACCATAAGGCGTCGCCATGCTAGGTCTACTGGGCAG
>JAAOZY010000369.1 GCA_012274205.1 Betaproteobacteria bacterium | reverse complement strand
TCGGCTTTCTTCAGGCTCTCGCGCGCATCGCCCAGCAGCGCGTTCAGCTGCGCGATGGTCTTTTGCGTCTCATCCACCACGCCGGCCGCGCCGAACACACGCTCGTCGGCCTTGCCGACGAAGCGGTCGAGCTTGGCCGACACTTCGCCGACGGAAGCGAGCAGCGCATTGGCGCGGTCGAGCGCGGTGAGGACCTTCTTCGCGTTGTCCTCGCCGCCGAGCACGCCCGCGAGCGCGCCATAGCGGCCTTTCATGCGTTCGGTGAGGCTCTGCACGTTGGCGAGGCTGGCGTCGAGGCTGGAGCCCGTGCTCGACATGCGCTCGAGGTTTTCGAGCAGGCCGCGCATGGTGGCGATGAGGTGCGGAATCTCGGCGCTCGCGTCGCCGCGCAGCACCGGCCGCGTTGCGCCCTCGGGCAGCGGCGGGTCGTCCAGCGCGCCGGTGTAGGCGCGGATGCGCGTGTCGCCGACCAGGCCGCGCTCCATGGTGAACACCGTGGTGGTGCGTAGCCAGCGCGCGTCTGCGAGCGGCACGTCGATCAGGATGCGCGCCTTGCCATTGTCCGCGAGTTCGATGCGCTGCACCCGCCCGATGGCGAAGCCGGAGAAGGTCAGGTCCATGCCGACCTTGACGCCTTCGGAATCGTCGGCGACCAGCACCAGGCGCTGCTTGCTCTCGAATACGCCGCGCGCGTACATCACGTAGGCGAGGAAGCCGGCGATCAGCGCCAGCGTCAGCGCGAGCAGCAGCGCCGCCTTGAATTCGACGTGGGGGATCAGCGGCGCGGGCTGGGGATCGGGAAGCATGGTGATTGCCTAGAAATATTTGACCACGAGGGAGGCGCCTTCGAGCAGCACCAGCACCAGGAACAGGCGCACCATGCCGCGCAGCACCGCCACCGGCGCGAGGCGCACTTCGCGCGGCATTTCCAGGCTGGCGGTGATCGGAATCACCGCCACCGCGAGGCCGAACAGCAGCAGCTTCAGCGCGAGGCCCAGCGTCACCTGCAGGTCGAACACCTGGCCGACGGCGCGCGTGAATCCGGCCAGGCCCCAGGGCGAGAATCCGTATACGCCGAAGTAGGCGAGCACCAGCGCGACCACCCCGCTGACCGTACCCAGCGCCACCACCGACACCGCGCTGCCGATCACCCGCGGCACGAGTTCGCGGCGCAAGGGGTCGGCGCCCGCGCGGCGCATGTCCTCGAAATGGCCGCGGATATGCATCAGCGTGATCTCGGTGTTGATCGCGGCGCCGGAGCGCAGCGCGACGAACAGCGCAGCCGTCAGCGGCACCAGCTCCAGCACCAGCACGCGCACCACCATCTCCAGCGCGTATTGCGTCAGGCCGTAATTCGCGGCGGTGACCACGACGATGCGGATCAACACCAGGCTCAGCAGCGCCGAGAGCAGCGTGAACCAGGGCAGCACCTGCCAGGCGGTGAAGTAGATCTGCTTCGCCGTTACCGCGCGGTTCTCTTTGTCGTAGGTGGCGGGCGAGAGCGCCAGCACCAGAGCCAGCGCGCCGAAATGGAATACGCGCCACCAGCTCGCGCACCAGCCGATGAACGCGGTTCCGAGTTCGCCCGGAGCGCGCGCCAGCGCGCGATTCAATGTGGAGGCCTGGCGCATGCGGCAGTCACACCTGATGTGGCGATGGAATCTAAACCAGCCCTTCGAACAGCTGCACCTGCACCAGCTCGCCCGCGCCGACCGAGCCGCGCTCGTGCTCGAGCACGATGAAACAGTTGGCTTCGGTCATCGAGCGCAGCACGCCCGAGCCCTGCGCCCCGGTGGGGCATACGCTCCACTGCCCGCGTGCGTCGCGCTCGAGCCGGCCGCGCTGGAATTCCGTGCGCCCGGGGCCTTTCTTGATCGCCGCCGAGCAGGGCAGCTGCAGCAGCGGCAGCGCGAAATCGTCGCTGCGCCCAGACAGCGCGAGCAGGGCCTCGCGCACGAACTGATAGAAGGTCACCATTACCGCCACCGGATTGCCCGGCAGGCCGAAAAAGTGCGCCTGCTTGCCTGCGTGCGCGATCCTGCCGAAAGCCATCGGCCGGCCCGGCTTCATCGCGATCTTCCAGAACAGGACTTCGCCGAGCTTGCCCAGCAGCTCGCGGATGAAATCGGCCTCGCCCACGGACACGCCGCCCGAGGTGATGACCGCGTCGGCATCGGCGGCCGCCGTCTTCAGCGCCTGCTCCAGGCTGGCCGGGTCGTCGCGCACCACGCCCATGTCGATGATGTCGCAGTTGAGGCGCGACAGCATGCCGTAGAGCGTGTAGCGGTTGCTGTCGTACACCTCGCCCGGCTTCAGCACGCTGCCGACCGAGGCGAGCTCGTCGCCGGTGGAGAAGAAGGCCACGCGCAGGCGCCGGTAAACCGTCACTTCGGCCAGGCCGAGCGAGGCGATCAGCCCGAGTGCGGACGGTGATATCTGCTGCCCGGCCTTGAGCACGGGCTTGCCCACGCTCAGGTCCTCGCCGGCGAGGCGCCGGTTCTGGCCTTTGTTCTGGCCCGCCGGAATGCGTATCTTGTCGCCTTCGGCCTGCACGATTTCCTGGATCACCACGGTGTCGGTGCCGCGCGGCATCACCGCGCCGGTCATGATGCGCACGCATTCTCCCTTGACGAGCTTGCCCGCGAACTGCCGCCCGGCGTAGGCGCTGCCGGCCAGGCGCAACTCGGTGTCGCCCTTGGCTTTGAGGTCGGCATGGCGCAGGGCATAGCCGTCCATGGCGGAGTTGTCGTGCGCGGGCACGTCGAGGGTGGAGATGATGTCCTCGCCGAGCACGCGTCCGAGCGCCGTGCGCGCCGCGACGCGTTCCGTGCTGGTGATCGGCGCAAGGCAGGCGCGGATCGCCGCGCGCGCCTTGTCCACCTTGAGCGCGTTCGGGTCGTAGTCGTCCATGCAGCTCACGATGCGCTCGAGCGCGTCTGGTGCACCGGTGCGCGCGGGCGCATCCGGTGCTGCGCTGCTCGGCGCTGGAGCATCCGCAGCGCCTTTCCGTGGCGCGGCTTCCGCCGCAGCTGTCCCAATTTTGTCTGCCGCCATGATCTTTCCCTGTTCCAGATTTGCCAGCTCGTCGAGCGTGTTGATATTGCTGAACGCGTCCGCCTCGTCGTCGAAATTGGCTTCGACCACTTTCAGGCTTGCATACCAGGCGTCGATCTTGCGCCCGCCGCCCTTGAGAAAATTGCTCAGGTGCTCGAGCACGCTGCGGCGCGCGAGACAGAACACCGGGTGGGGCTGAGAGCCGGTCTTCGCCACCGCCAGGTCGGCGCCGGCTGCATTCAGCGCCTGCAGCAGGCGCTCGACCAGGTCTTCCGGCAGGAACGGCGAATCGCAGGGCACCGAAGCGAGATAGGGGCGGCGCGACACCGACAAGCCCGCATGCAGTCCCGCGAGCGGTCCGGCGAAGCCGCCGATGGCGTCGCTGACCACGCGCACGCCGAAACTCTTGTAGGCGTCCCAGTTCTGGTTGGCATTGATGATGATGCCGCCGACCTGCGGCGCGAGGCGCTCGTAGACGTGGTCGACCAGGCGCTTGCCGCGGAACAGCTGCAGGCCCTTGTCCACGCCGCCCATGCGCCGGCCCTGGCCGCCGGCAAGGATCAGGCCGGTGATTGAATGCTTGTCTGTCATGCCGCCATTCTATCGGTTGGCGGGCCGCCGGTGCGAACACGTCGCGCGCATGGCTGTTGCGCCGGCTTCCACTATAATCGTGCAAATGGGGCGAGGTGCGCCCCGTGCCTGTTTAGATAATCTCTGAAAAACCTCGGGCGATGGTTTATCGACCGAGGTTTTTCACTTTGATGGGGGGATTTGAAAAGGGGGCCATGGGCCCCTTTTTCAGCGTTTCCTTAGAAGCTGTGCCTTGACTCCAGAACATCGCAAGCAGTGGGCTTTCGCCCTGATATTCATCGCTCCGGCGCTGTGGAGCGTGAATTATCTGGTCGCGCGCAGCGCCGCCGCCACGGTCGCGCCGCACGCGCTCGCCTTCGGCCGCTGGCTGATCGCGTTCATTTTGCTCGCCGCAATGTCCTGGCGCGAACTCGCCGCGCATCCGATCGCGATCCGGCGCGAGTGGAAGCAATATCTGGTGCTCGGCGCGCTCGGCATGTGGATCTGCGGCGCATTCGTCTACCTTGGCGCGCGCACCACCGTGGCCACCAATATCGCGCTGATCTATTCGACCTCGCCGGTGATGATCGCGCTGCTGTCGCGCTTTTTTCTGAAGGAGCGCATGGGCGCGCTGCAGCTGAGCGGAGTGGTGCTGGCCTTTGCCGGCGTGCTGCACATCGTGCTGAAAGGGCGCTGGGGGGCGCTCGCCGGCGTGGAGTTCACCGTGGGCGATCTGTGGATCCTCGGCGCGATGCTCGCCTGGACTGCGTATTCGCTGCTGCTCAAGGCCTGGCCGAGCCCGTTCGGGCCGGCGGCGCGCCTCACCCTCATCATGGCTGGCGGCCTGGTAGTGCTGGCGCCGCTGACGCTGATCGAGGCGCTGTATTTCATGCCGACGCAGATCGCGTGGTCGAGCTTCGGCTATATGGTCGCGGTGGCGCTGTTTCCCGGACTCGGCGCCTACCTTGCCTATTCCTATATGCAGCGCGAGCTTGGCGCTGCGCGCGTCGGCGTGGTGCTGTACCTGGGGCCGATCTATGCGGCGGCCACCGCCTGGCTGGTGCTGGGCGAGCCGGTGCGCAGCTACCATTGGGCCGGCGCGGCGCTGATCCTGCCGGGGATTTATCTGTCGACGCGGCCGGCGCGCTGAATTCGGCTGTATTTGAAAACGACCATCTCGACAATTGTCATTCCGAGCGACGCGAGGAATCTGCTTTTCGATTGAGCTAGAAGCAGATTCCTCGGGCTTCGCCCTCGGAATGACAGAGAGTTGAGGTTCAGGCGAGCTGCGTCGGGCCGACCGACTTGACGAAGCGCTGCCCGCCGGTGAACAGCAGGTAGTGCTTGCCGGTGGCGCGGCCGAGCATGGTGATGCCGGTCTTCAGCGCGATGGCATATCCCATCTGCGTCAGCCCGGAGCGCGACAGCAGGAACGGGATCGACATCTGCGCCGCCTTGATCACCATTTCCGAGGTCAGCCGGCCGGTGGTGTAGAAAATCTTGTCCGAGCCATCGATGTCCTCCAGCCACATCTGCCCGGCGATGGCGTCCACCGCGTTGTGGCGGCCGACGTCCTCCACGAAGCTGAGAATGCGGCTGGCGCCGTCGTCGTTGGTGGCCAGCGCGCAGCCGTGCACCGCGCCCGCGCTCTTGTAGATGGTCTCGTGGTGGCGCACCTGCTCCATCAGCGCATACAGCGTCGCCTCGGACAGGCGCACGTCCTCGCGCAGCTTTACCTTGTCGATTTCGCCCATCAGGTCGCCGAATACCGTGCCCTGGCCGCAGCCGGTGGTGACGGTGCGTTTTTTCATTTTGTCGCTCATGCCCTTGGTGCGGGCGCGCGTTTCGCTGCTGCCGGCCTTGCGCGTGGTTACCACCACCGAGTCGGTCTCCCAGTCGACCTGCACCGCGGCGATCTCCTCGATCGACTGCAGCAGGCGCTGGTTGCGCAGATAGCCCACGGCGAGCGCCTCGGGCGCCTGGCCCAGGGTCATGAGCGTGACGATTTCGCGCTTGTCGACGTAGAGCGTAAGCGGGTTCTCGCCGGCGATGGCGGTGGGCACCATTTCGCCGCGCTCGTTGATCGCTTCGACCTCGAAGGTGAGCGGGCGGCTGGCGTGCGTGGTTTCCGGGCTACGGCTCATGTTAACCGGGGACAGACCACGTTTTTCGCTGCAACGGCGTGTTGACCCTTTGGAATTTTCCGAAAAACGTGGTCTGTCCCCGGTTTCCCGGGGCGAAGATTGGCGTGGGCCTGCATCTTCACCCGCCAATGTAGGACATCTCGATTTTGCGCGCCTTGGGCGTTTGCGCGGTGCGGTTCTCGGAGTAGCGGTCGTCGCGCGCGCCCCACACCGCCGCGATGGCGCCGCGGATTTCCGCGTCCGACTTGCCCTCGCGCAGCAGCGCGCGGAAGTCGTAGCCCGAGGTGGCGAACAGGCAGGTGTAGAGCATGCCTTCGGTGGAAATGCGCGCGCGCGTGCAGGAGCGGCAGAAAGCCTGGGTGACCGAGGAGATCACGCCGATCTCGCCCGAGCCGTCGCGGTAGCGCCAGCGCTCGGCGACTTCGCCCGGATAATTCGGATCGATCGGCTCCAGCGGCAGTTCCGCATTGATCATGCGAACGATCTCACTCGACGCAATCACGTCGTCCATGCGCCAGCCGTTGGTCGCGCCCACGTCCATGAACTCGATGAAGCGCAGCACATGGTTCGTGCCCTTGAAGCGGCGCGCCATCGGCAGGATCGAATGCTCGTTGACGCCGCGTTTGACCACCATGTTTATTTTCACCGGCGCGAGGCCGGCTGCATCGGCGGCGTCGATGCCCGCAAGCACCTTGGCCACCGGGAAGTCGGCGTCGTTCATCGCCATGAAGGTGGCGTCGTCGAGCGCGTCCAGGCTCACGGTGACACGGCGCAGGCCCGCGTCCTTGAGCGCGCGCGCTTTCTTCGCCAGCACCGAACCATTGGTGGTGAGCGTGAGTTCCATCGGGCGCCCGTCGGGCAGGGTGATGGCGGCGAGCATTTCGATCAGGCGCTCGACGTTCTTGCGCAGCAGCGGCTCGCCGCCGGTGAGCCGGATCTTTTCGATGCCCAGTCCTGCGAACACTTTCGCCAGCCGCGTGATTTCCTCGAAGCTCAGCAGCGC
>JAAOZY010000368.1 GCA_012274205.1 Betaproteobacteria bacterium | reverse complement strand
TCTGCCTGTCGTCCATATCCGGCGGCACCGACATCATCTCCTGCTTCGTGCTCGGCAGCCCGGTGCTGCCGGTGTATCGCGGCGAAATCCAGTGCCGCGGCCTGGGAATGAAGGTGGAGGTGTATGACGAGCAAGGCCGCCCGTTGCGCGGGAAGAAAGGCGAGCTGGTGTGCACGCGGCCGTTCCCGTCGATGCCGGTCGGTTTCTGGAACGACGCCGACGGGAAGAAATACCACGACGCCTATTTCGCCAAATTCCCCAATGTCTGGTGCCACGGCGACTACGTCGAACTGAGCGCGCGCGGCGGCATGATAATCTACGGCCGCTCGGCCGCCGTGCTCAATCCTGGAGGCGTGCGCATCGGCACCGCCGAGATCTACCGCCAGGTGGAGCAGCTGGAGGAAGTGCTGGAGTCGCTCGTCATCGGCCAGGACTGGAACAAGGACGTGCGCGTGGTGCTGTTCGTGAAGCTGCGCGAGGGCCTGAAATTGAACGACGTGCTGATCGACAAGATCAAGAACCGGATCCGCGCCAACACCACGCCGCGCCATGTGCCGGCCAAGGTGCTGCAGGTGGAGGATATTCCACGCACCAAGAGCGGCAAGATCGTGGAACTCGCCGTGCGCAACGTGGTGCACGGCGAGCCGGTTAAAAACGCCGAGGCGCTGGCCAATCCGGAGGCGCTCGCGCATTACGCCAAGCGGACTGAACTGCAGAGTTGAACTTCGGGGTGGCGTTCCGGCCAGCGCCAAGGCACGGGTAACGGCATGCCCGCCAGGCGGCGCTACTTCTTTGATACGCTTGTCAGGCAGTAGGCCTTGACTTTCGCCCCGTTTGCGTAGGTTCTGGGCTTTTTCGATGATTGCAATGGAGGACAGTAGAACGCGAGTGGCTGCGACGCGTCGGGGCCCGTAATGGTCACCTTGCCCTCTGCGTCGGTCCTTAGCTGCAGTATCCTGTGGTCTTTGCCTCTCGACCCCACGGCCACACGAATGCTTTTGTCGACCAGCACGGGCCGGGCCCCGCCGTTGGCCATTCCCAGCACTGTTACCGTTATGTCGGCGCAGACGGGTGACGAGGTGGCAGCAAGAACAAGCGCCGAGGCAAGCGAAGGCCACGCAAACGTCAAGGGCTTGTCTGGATTCATGGTGGCAACGCTATCACTGTGGCGGTCCGCGTACAAGAAGGCGCATGATCGGAGCATTTGCACGGACACCCCCTTGGCTGGCGGCGAGGCCACTTCTCCAGGGCGCAGTTCATGCCAGCCCCCCTCAAATGGAAGTCAGAGGGCACCACGGAGCTGACGATGGCGGCGGTCGCCTGCGCACCTTCGTCCCTTGCTTATGCTGGTCGCCGCCCCAGGCTAGGTATTGGTGGGACGCGGGAGCGCCCGGCTAGGCCGGGTTGACCATATACGTCCGGGAAACCCTGGTTTGAGTGCCTTTCTTTCGCGATGTCGTGGACAAGCGCTTGTAGACTGATTGCTCCGCGGAAGCGGAGCCGGCGCTGTACCGCTTGTAGAACTTCATCACCTTCGGTACGTACGCCAGCGTCTCGCGGTAGGGCGGGATGCGATTGCCATATTTCATGACTGCCTGCTCGCCTGCGTTATACGCCGCGATCGTGAGACGCAGATCGTAGTTGAACATGCGCAGCAGGTCGCGCAGGTATTGCGTGCCTCCGTGAATATTCTGCCCGGGATCGTGCCGATCCGTTACGTTGTAGCGTCTTGCAGTTTCGGGCATCAGTTGCATCAAGCCGACGGCGCCTGCTCTGGACACCGCTGCCGAGTTGAAGCCTGATTCCACCGAGATCACCGCGCGGATCAGCGCGGCATCTACATTACTGGCCAGCGCCGCTGCCTGGATCTGGCTGGCGTAGCGCGAATGGCTGTTCACCGTGAACCGCCGTTGGTCATATGCCGGCTCGTGGCGGATCGAGGCGGGCTTCTCCTTGAGATAGAGTTCCCAGCGGCCTTCGGCCGGCAGCATATTGGTGTATTTCGTCGGCGTGGCTGGATCCAGACTGCGATAGATGTCGGCTTGCGCGAAACCACTGCATAGCGTCAGTGCGGCCGACAGAATGAAACGCGGTTTGAGGGCGAAGAGGTTTTTGTTTACGCAAAAGAACTTAAACAATGAGGTTCCTCGAATTCGATATTGCGAGCATGTGCGACCAGGGAATAGTTCCACGATCGCGATGGTGCAAGTCAACTCTCTGTCTGACCCCGAACAACATGTTCGCGGGCTGCTTGCATATTGCGGGCGTCGGAACTGCGGACTTGATTGCCGACGGTGCGGAATTTGCGGCTTACCGCACCGACGCGTTATTGGAATTTGTGCTAGGGACTACGTGCCCCAGTATAAGTGCATTCGTTGCGTCAGACAAGGCTTACCATCAAAATTGACCTTGTCCTCCACGAAATGCAGGACACAGTGCAAGAGGTGCACTTACGCCTCACCTACAAGCGTCTGATTATTCACTTCTGTGCGCTGGTTTGCTTTAGGAGCGGCGACGTTCTGTGCGCAAGCGCGCGTTGCTCGCCGCGATTCTCTTCCACAACCGGATTGGATTTCGCTCCTCCGACTTCGCGTCGCTTGCTGCGACCATGTTCTTCCACTTCTCCACCCCGGCCACGATCAGGTGCGCATACGCCTCGAACCTGTTGCACAAGGAGTCGGCACCCAGGACGAAGAGCTGTCCTGCGACGAACAGGCAGCAAGCCTACAAGAAATACAGCGGAGCAAGTCCCAATATCGCCAGGCCGAGCAATAGAACCAGACTCTGCACGCCCGTTCGCCGCGGCGACAAGGCGTACGCATAGACCCCCTTCACTGCATTATTGCTCGCTGCAGCGATGAGCATGCCGGATGATGCCAATCCCAATGGAGTAAGCAAAGGCGCCGACTGCGTCAGCCCCATGATGAACGGATCGATGTCCGTCAGGCCCATGATTGCCGCAAGAACATAGATTCCGGTTTCGCCCAGATAGACGACGACAACGTGGGTCGCGATCAGCAGGACCATAAACAATCCGGCAAACAGGAATGCGGCGCTAAGCTCCAGCGGATTCTCCAATTCGTAATTCCCCTTCAACACCCTGGTTTTGCCGTCGCCAATGCGCGACCAGAGCCAACCCGCGCAGATCGCGATGGCGGCCAGCACAACAAAGGATGGAGCCAGCCGCAGCATCAGCTCACGGTTGAACAGTGCCAGCAGTATCGCCAGGCGCAGGTACATCACGCCCGAAGCCATCGGGATCGAACCGGAAAACAGATGCGGGCGATCCGCGCGCGCAGCCCTCTTGGCCAGGGCTACCGTGGTAAGCGTGGACGAATACGCGCCTCCGAGGATTGCCGCAAGGATCACCCCGCCCTGCGCTTTGGTCAGCCGCAGCAGAACATAGCTGCCATAGGAAATTCCACTGACTGCGACCACCACCAGCCAGGTCTTCAACGGGTTAAGGTGATATTCGGTGAATTGTTCATTCGGCAATATGGGGAGAATGATCGCCGAAAGCAGCAGGAATTTGGTGAACGTAAGAATGTCCGCCGGGCCGATGCGCTTGGCCAGACCTTCCAGAAACACCTTCAGTTGGAGCAGGATGATGCTCGCCACGCTGATCGAGGCGGCGATCCAGAACTGCTCATGCGAGACAAGCGCACCCACCATGTAGGTGGTAAGCGCAGACATTTCCGAGGTTATCCCCGCTTGCGGCGACGTAAGGAGCTTGTGCCAATAGGATAACCAGAGGAATCCCGCGATCGCCAACAAACCCAGCGCCTGCGGCATGATATCCGGCCCGGACAACACGGCCATGGAGTAGCCGATCATTCCGATCAAGGGGAAGGTGCGCACGCCACCAAATAGATAGTGCTCGTCACCACCCTTGCGCTCCTCGCGTTCCAGACCGATCAGAAACGACAGAAACAGGACGAGGAAGATTTTTACGCCTTGCGGCGGAAGCCATTCTATGAATGTCATCGCGTTTGCCCGGAATCGGCTACGCCGGCAGGTAGCGGAACGCCAACTGCGTCCTCTGCCGCCAAGTTCGCCAAATTGGAAAATGTGTTATTTCACAGGATACACCGTCCCAATGTCAGTGCATTTGCGGGATGACATCCACTTGGCCGATATCGAACCAAGCCGGAGGCAAGCGCCTTCGAATGGGTCATGCGTAGCGCTACGTCCGCGCTGCCATGTCCGGTTCGCCGCAGTGGCGCAGGATCTCGGCGCGTGCCGCGTCGCGCAGCGCCACCGCCGCATTCCAGTCGCTGCCCTGCGGCAGAAGCGGCGCGGAGATGTTGACGACGATGCTGCCGCGCCGCGCAAACCAGCTGCCGTCGCGCAGCACCGAGCGCGCGCCGCGTATCGCCACGGGCACCAGGGGCAGGCCGGTTTGTGCTGCTACGACGCATGCGCCCATGCGAAACGGCAGCAGGCCCGCGCTGCGGGTGAACGTCCCTTCGGCGAAGAATATGGGGGTGCGCCCGGCGCGCGCCGACTCGGCCAGGCGCGAGGCGTCTTCCACGCCCTGCCTGATGTCGCTGCGCTCGACGAAGTCGGTGCCGATGGCGCGCAGAAACAGCCGTGGCAGGAACGCGCGGCTGAGTTCGCGCTTGGCGGCGAAGCTGTAGCTGCGTTCGCGCAGGGCAGCGAGCAGGATCAGGCCGTCGAGATAGCTCGCATGATTGGCTGCGATCACGAACGGGCCGGGGGCGGGGAGGTGTTCCAGGCCGTGCACCACCAGCGGCAGGCGGCACAGGCGCAAGAAGGCGAGGGCGATGATGCGGCAAAAACGCCAGCCCCGGGCGGGATCGCGCAGCAGCGCGGCCGCCGCCAGCGTCGGGAGCGCGAGCAGGAGAAAGACCAGCCATACCCAGGCCGAATAGGCGAGGCCCGCTGCGGCGCGCAGTTGCCGGCGCAATTCGGGCAGCAGGCTCGCGCGCGCGAGG
>JAAOZY010000367.1 GCA_012274205.1 Betaproteobacteria bacterium | reverse complement strand
GCCCTGCAGCTCAAACGGCGCGCCCGGCGCCGTCTGGTCGGCGCCATCGCTCTGGTGACCTTCGTTGTCATCATCCTGCCGTTGATCCTGGACAAGGAGCCTGGACCGCCTGGCCCGCCTCTGAGCGTGCAGATACCGAATCAGGATAGCGGCGGCTTCAATACGCGCGTGGTTCCGCCCCCGGCCGTGGCGCCGACACCCGCAGCACCGGCCCCCGCAGCAGCGGCGCCCGCAGCACCGGCGCCCGAGAAGAAAGTCGAGACTGCGCCGGCCAAAGCCGAGGCGCCTGCGCCCAAGATCGTGGCCAATCCTGGGCCTGGTGCCGCGAAAACAGAGCCCGCGGCGGCCCGGCCGGTCGACAAGGCCGAGGAACAACGGGCTCAGGCCGTGCTCAATGGCCAGACCTGGGCCGTCGCCCTCGATGCGTTTTCCGACAAGAGCAACGTAAAACAGCTGCGCAGCAGGCTATCTGCTGCCGGGGTAAAGTCCTATACTGAGCCGGTAAAGACCAGCAAGGGTGAGTTGACGCGGGTGCGCGCCGGCCCCTATGCCACCAAGGAAGCCGCCGAGAAGGCGCGCGCCAAGCTTGAGGCGATGGGACTCAAGCCCGGTGCAGTTGCGAGCCGATGACGTGGTTCGACTATGCCGTTATCTCCGTCGTCACGCTGTCGGTACTGCTGGCGGTATTTCGGGGAGTGGTGCGGGAAATCGCCGCGCTGGCGGGTTGGGCGGCGGCGTTGATACTGTCGGGGCTGTTCGCGCAGGAGCTGGCGCAGTGGTTGCCGGCGAGCTTGTCGCACCTGCTGAGGGCGGTGATCGCGTACCTGATAATCTTCCTCAGCGTGCTGCTGCTGTCAGGAGCGATCGGCCTGTTGCTGGCGAAACTGTTCCACGCCGCGGGCCTGGGTTTTACCGACCGCGCGGTGGGCGCATTGTTCGGGCTCGTACGCGGCGTTGTGATCGTGTTCGTCGCGGTAATGCTGGCCGGCCTGACCAGCATGCCGAAAGAGCCGTTCTGGCGCGAAGCGGCGCTGTCCGGCCCGATTGAGACGGCGGTGCTGGCCGCAAGGTCGGCTCTGCCGAGGGATTTGGCGCAACGCATCCGTTACAGGTGAGACCATGTGCGGGATTCTCGGTGTAGTGGCAAGGACTCCAGTTAACCAGCTCCTCTACGACGGGCTGCTGGTGCTGCAGCATCGCGGACAGGACGCGGCGGGCATCGCCACCTCCGAAGGTCAGACATTCCACATGCACAAAGGCGGCGGGCTGGTGCGCGACGTATTTCATACGCGCAACATGCGCGCGCTGCCCGGCAACATGGGCATCGCTCATTGCCGTTATCCCACGGCAGGTTCGCCCTCGAGCGCGGCCGAATCGCAGCCGTTCTATGTCAATTCGCCGTTCGGCATCGTGCTCGGCCATAACGGCAACCTCACCAACTCAGAGAGCCTGAAGCAGGAGATGTTCCGCCAGGACCTGCGTCACATCAACACCAACTCCGATTCCGAGGTGCTGCTGAATGTGCTGGCGCACGAGTTGCAGGAGGCCTCCACCAATTACAAGCTCGATCCGCAGATCATTTTCGCTGCAGTCGCCGCAGTGCACCGGCGTTGCCGCGGCGCCTACGCAGTCGTGGCGATGATCGCCGGCTACGGCCTGCTTGCGTTCCGCGACCCCTATGGCATACGTCCGCTGGTGATCGGGCGCACCGATACCGGCAACGGCTACGAATATCTGGTTGCGTCCGAATCCGTGGCGCTGGACACCCTGGGCTTCCAGATCGTGCGCGACGTTGCGCCGGGCGAGGCCGTGTTCATCGACGAAGAGGGCAATTTCTACAGCCGCCAATGCGCGGCGAAGACCTCGCTCAACCCGTGCATATTCGAATACGTTTACCTGGCGCGCCCGGATTCGCTCATGGACGGGGTGTCGGTGTACGAAACCCGGCTGCACATGGGCGAGCAACTGGCGGCGAAGATAAGGAGCCAGTACTCCCATCTCGATATAGACGTGGTGATCCCGATCCCGGATTCCAGCCGACCCAGCGCCATGCAACTGGCGCTGAACCTGGGGCTGTCCTATCGCGAAGGCTTCGTCAAGAACCGCTACATCGGCCGCACCTTCATCATGCCCGGCCAGAGAGAGCGCAGGAAATCGGTGCGGCAGAAGCTCAACGCGGTGGCGATGGAATTCAAGGGCAAGAACGTGCTGCTGGTCGACGATTCCATCGTGCGCGGCACCACCAGCCACGAGATCGTGATGATGGCGCGCGAATCCGGCGCGAATCGCGTCTTCTTCGCCTCGGCGGCGCCGCCGGTGCGTTATCCGAACGTCTACGGCATCGACATGCCCACGCGTCAGGAGCTCATCGCCAACGGTCGCAGCAACGAGGAAATCGCGCGCGAGATCGGCGCCGATGCGCTCATCTATCAGGATCTGGACGCGCTGAAGGCGGCGGTGACCGAAGCCAATCCGCGCCTGACGCAGTTCGAAACGTCCTGCTTCGACGGCAGCTATATCACTGGCGACGTGACGCGCGAGTATCTCGACAGCGTGGAAAACCACCGCAACTGCGCGCGCGACGGCGCCGCCGAGGACGAGCGCAGCACGCAGCTCGATCTGGGCCTGGTCGAGATCGATCGGGCCTGAAACAAGCCTTCGGGAATTGACACCTGCGCGCTGCGGTAGTAACGTAGTGCTGCGCCGATTTGAAGCATAGCTTGCGGGCGCCGCCGGGTTCTGGTTCGGACACCGGCAAACAAATACAGCTAAAGCGTGGGAAACCCGTCTTAGCCAAAGCTAGACGGGTTTTTTGCTTTTTGGGGAGCGCCCGCGCGCGCTGTTTTCAGGCTCGTGCCACGCATCGCTGCAACCTGGGCGCTTCCATTCTTACGGACGCAATCATGGCAGATACAAGCGAATTCGACACCCTGGCGCTGCGCTCGGGCATCCACCGCAGCCAGTTCGGCGAACATTCCGAGGCCATGTATCTCACCTCGAGTTTCGTGTTCCAGAATGCGGCACAGGCTGCGGCGAGATTCACCGGCGGTGAGGATGGCAATATCTATTCGCGCTTTACCAACCCCACGGTGAGCGCGTTCCAGGAACGTCTGGCGGCGCTGGAGGGGGCCGAGGCCTGCGTGGCTACTGCGTCGGGCATGTCGGCTATCCTGGCGCTGTCCATGGCCTTGCTGAAGGCGGGTGATCATGTGCTGTGCTCGGCCAGCGTCTTCGGATCCACGGTGCAGTTGTTTTCCAGCATCATGGGCAAGTTCGGCGTCGCAACCAGTTTTGTGTCCGGGGCCAGCGTCGCGGCCTGGGAGGGGGCGCTGCGCGGCAACACCCGGCTGCTGTTCATCGAGACGCCGTCCAATCCGCTCACGGAGATAGCGGATATTGCCGCGCTTTCCGCGCTGGCGAAGCGCGCCGGCGCGCTGCTGGCGGTGGACAACTGCTTCTGTACCCCCGCGCTGCAGCAGCCGCTGCGCTTAGGCGCCGATGTGGTGATCCATTCTGCGACCAAGTACCTGGACGGGCAGGGCCGCGTGCTGGGGGGCGCGGTAGTCGGGCCGCGCGGCGCGCTGATGGACAGCGTTTTCGGCTTTCTGCGCACGGCCGGGCCCAGCCTGTCGCCGTTCAATGCCTGGGTCCTGCTCAAAGGCCTGGAGACGCTGCGTATCCGCATGGACGCGCAGTCGCACGCCGCATTGCAGCTGGCGCAGTGGCTGGAACGGCACCCCGGCGTCGAGCGCGTGTATTACCCGGGATTGGCGTCGCATCCGCAGCACGAGTTGGCGAAGACGCAGCAGCGCCTGGGTGGAGCCGTGGTGGCGTTCGAGGTAATGGGCGGGCGCGAAGCCGCCTGGCGCGTGGTGGACGCAACGCGCATGATTTCGATCACGGCCAATCTGGGCGACACCAAGACCACGATTACCCACCCGGCCACCACCACCCACGGACGCATCAGTGCCGAGGCGCGCAAGGCGGCGGGAATCAACGAGGGTCTGCTGCGCGTCGCGGTCGGGCTGGAGGCGCTGGTCGACATACAGGCCGATCTCGAGCGCGGTCTGGCGCAGGGCTTATTTCAAAACGAGGGGATCCCTCCTCTCGTGCTCCCCTAGATCAGGAGCCATTTCGGTAATTCTGAAATGGCCCTTAGTTCTAAAGCGCAGCCGGCCTGGCCGGAAAGCGCTCTTCAGCCGCCGTCCAGCTGCACCGCGCGGCAGCCCGAAGCATCGCAGGCGAGGTAGCTGCCGTTCTGATACCAGTCCGCCAGCACCCAGCGCTCGCAGGCGTGGCCGTCGACCATGTGGACGTGGCGCGCGGGGCGGTGGGTATGGCCGTGGATCAGCCGTGGATAGTTGTGGCGGCGCAGTTGGGCCTCGACTTCATCCGGCGCGACGTCCATGATCGCGGCTGGCTTTGCACGCTTTTCCTGTTCGCTCCTGCGGCGCAGGGCCTCGATCGCTGTCTTGCGCTGCGCCAGCGGCTGCCGCATGAGCTTGTCGATCCAGGCCGGGCTGCGCGCTTCGCGCCGGAAAGCCTGATATTCCAGGTCGAGCGTGCACAGGGTATCGCCGTGCATCAGCAGTGTGGACTGTCCGTATAAAGTGAGCAGGGTGGGGTCGGGCAGCAGCCTCACTGCGCTCGCGCGCGCGAACGCTTCGCCGATCACGAAATCGCGGTTGCCGAGCATCAAGTAGGTCGGGACGCCGGCGGCGACGAGGCGGGCGAGGGCGGCGCATACTCCGGCATTGAATGCGTCGTCCAGGTCGTCGTCGCCGACCCAGTACTCGAACAGGTCGCCGAGGATGTAGAGCGCGTCAGCGCTGCGCGCTTCGCGCTCGAGGAAGCCGAAAAACGCGCGGGTGGCCTGCGGCCGATCAGGGCACAGATGCAGGTCGGAAATGAACAGCGTGCCCACGCGCGCCCGCGTTCACAGCGCTTCGGCGCGTTCCAGCACTACGTCCTCGACCGGGACATCCTGATGGCCGCCGCGGTTTCCGGTCTTTACGCCCTTGATCTTGTCGACCACCTCCATGCCTTCGATCACCTTGCCAAAAACGCAATAGCCCCAGCCCTGCGGCGTAGGCGCGCTGTGATTGAGGAAACTGTTGTCCTTGACGTTGATGAAGAACTGCGCGCTGGCGGAGTGCGGGTCCGAGGTTCGCGCCATGGCGACGCTATAGCGCTCGTTCTTGAGGCCGTTGGCCGCCTCGTTCTCGATCTGGGCCTGCGTCGGCTTTTGCTTCATCCCCGGGGCGAAGCCGCCGCCCTGGACCATGAAGCCGTCGATGACGCGGTGAAACACAGTGTTGTCGTAGTGTCCGCTCCTGACATAGGCGAGAAAATTCTCCACTGTCTTGGGTGCCTTGGCTGCGTCGAGTTCGAGGGTGATGGTGCCGTGGTTGGTGTGCAGTTTGACCATGATGTGCTCGCTATCGTTTGGAAACGTCGGGGTTGGAAACGTCGGGGTTGGAAACGTCGGGACTGGAAATGACGGAAACGGATTCGACGATCACCGGCTGCTGCGGGACGTCACTGGAAAACGGGCCGCCCGCCCCGGTCGGCGTGCTGGCGATGCGCATGACCACGTCCATGCCCCTGACCACCCGGCCGAATACGGCGTAACCGTAGCCCGCGCGGCTGGGTTCGCGGAAATTGAGCGCGTCATTGTCGGCGACATTGATGAAGAACTGCGCTGTCGCCGAATTCGGGTCTGAAGTGCGCGCCATGGCGATGGTGCCGGTGGCGTTTTTCAGGCCGTTTCCGGCCTCGTTTTCTATCGGCGCACGGGTCTTCATCTGATGGAAATTCCGGTCGAAACCGCCGCCCTGGATCATGAAGCCGCGGATGACGCGGTGAAACTGCGTGCCGGCGTAGGCGCCGTCCCTGACGTATTGGAGAAAATTGGCCACGGTCTTCGGCGCTTTGGCGGGGTAGAGCTCGATGCGTATGTCGCCGGCACTGGTCTTGATTTCGATCAGCGGGCCGGCGGCAAAGGCCTGGCTCGACCAGAGCAGCAGGCCAAATATCAGGTACGTCAGTGAACGCATTTATACAACCTCTTGAACGGGATCATTTTCTGCGCATTGCGCGGCGACGGATAGCCGGGTAAGCATCACTGCGCCGTCCACGCGAGCGCGCCGAACCTCGAAACGCGGCCGCCGGGCGCGGCGGCCGGTGCTAGGCCGACCCTTCGTAGATGATGCGCCACTTGCCGCTTTCCTTGGCCCAGTATTGGCGCTTCTTCATGACGTTGGACAGGTTGTTCGAGCGATAGTCCTGGTCGAACGTGATTACCACCAGCTCGTCTTTGCCCGGATTGCGGAACATGCTGAAATTCGAAAGCTTGAGCTTGATCCAGGTCTTGCCGCTGTTTACCTGGCGCTTGTGCTGCGACCATTGCGCGAGGTTCTCGTGGTCGGCGGAAAACTTTTTCGAGTAGTGGGTCAGGTAGCGATCCGTGTCGCGGCTTTCCCAGTCGCTGCGCCAGTGCTCGATTTCGGCATTGAGTGCATTGCGCTCGGCGTTCCAGTCGTCCAGCGAAAGCCATTCGACCTGCTCGCTGATGATCACCGGCGTAAGACCGATCTGCAGCTTTTTCGACAGCGCATCCAGGTCCGCATTTGCGAGCACCACGCAGCCGTTGCTCGCGCGCGGAGCCCGGCTGTAGGTATCGCTGGGCGTGCCGTGGAGCCAGATGCCGTGGCCGTTGCGTCCATGGCGCCGGTCCCACTCGTTGGGGTAGCTGATGGGGAAGGCGCCGCTGCCATAGAAATCGGAGAGCTTGTTGCGTGGCAGGCTGGCGGTGACGTGGTATACGCCCACCGGGGTCTTCTCGTCGCCTTCGCGCGTCTTCTCGCCGCCGCGCTTGCCGGTGCTGATGTAATAGTCGGCGACGAAGCGCGGCCGTCCGCTCTCGTTCTGGTAGAGGTACAGCCGCGAGCGCTTGTTGTCGACGACGATGGCATAGCGCTGGTCTGCGCGCAGCTGCAGCAGATAGCGCGGCACCCGATCCTGCGACGGACGGTCACGGTAGGCATGCAGCCGCACCAGCGCTTCGGCGCGCAGGTCCGCCAGGCGCGCGCTCGATCCCTGCGGTGCGTCGCCGAAGGTCTTGAGCTCGCGGCCGCGCGCGAGCAGCAGGTCGCCTTTGATCAGGTAGGCCAGGCGGAAATTGGGATTGGCACCGATGAGCGTCTCGACCTGCTTGAGCGCCTGATCGAGGCGGTTGGCTTCGATCTCGTCAAACACCATGCCCAGCATCTTGTCGGTACCTTGGTCCGCCCGGGCGGGCGGCGGGGAAAGGAGAAAGGCGCTGATGAGGCCTAGCGCCCCGGCTAGCAGTAGATTAGAAAGCCTGCGCCGCAACTGCATCAATTAGTTGACCCGTTCTTCATGGATTAGCCACTTGCCATTCACTTTGACCATATCCAGCGTTTTGGTTCCCGAAGCTTTGATCACATCGGAGCGGTAGGATTGGCGAAAGCTCACGCTCGCGCTGTTCTCGCCCTTGATCGAGACCTTGGGCGATTCGATATCGACTTCGATCTTCTTCGGTGCGCTGATGCGCTGCTTGCGCCCCTTTTCCCATTCCGCGCGCGGTTCGCCCTTGGGGGTTTTGAAGTCCTTGGCGTAATGCGCGAGGTAGCCCGCGACGTCCTGTTTCGACCAGGCACTGGCCCAGCCGCGCACGGCCTTCAACAGGGCCTCGGTTTCCGCTTTCTCGCCGCCGCTGGCTTTCGGCGCCGGCTCAGCCGCTTTGGCTTGGGCCGCCTTGGGTTCCGCCTTGGCTTCGGCCTTGGCTTCGGCCTTGGCTTCGGCCTTGGCTTCGGCCTTGGCTTCGGCTTTGGCTTCGGCTTTGGGCTCGGCCTTCGGCGCTGCCGCCACCTTGGTCTCGGCCACAGGTTTGGCACTCGCGGCTGCGATCGCCGGCGCAGCCTCCGCCGTTTTGGGCGGTTCCGTGCGCGCCGCGGCGCGCGCGGTGCGCGATCCGCTGCCGATCAACTCGCCGATCATGGCAAGCTTGGTCTTGGCGCCGGTGTTGGAGGAGTCCAGCTGCAGCGCCTTGTCGTAGGCCTGGCTCGCGAGCTTGGCATAGATGTCGCCGAGGTTTTCGTGCGCGGTGGCATAGCTCGGATGGGTGCGAATCGAGGCTTCCAGCGCGGTCTTGGCCTTCTCGTACTGTCCTTGCGCCGCATACAGCACCGCCAGGTTGTTGTACGGCTCGGGCAGTTCGGGGTAGTCCTCGGACAGCTTTTGGAACACCTGGATCGCCTCGGCCGCGCGGTTCATTTCCGTCAGGATCAGGCCCTTCAGAAACCGTCCCTGCGCGTCGCGGGGCTTGCCGGCGAGGTATTTGTCGACGCGCTCGAGGGACTGCGGCAGCTGGCCTTGCCGCATCATGCGATTGATGTCCTGCAGCTCGTCGGCGTGGACCGAGGCTGCTGCGAATGCGATGCCTAGCGCGAAGGCGGTGCGGCGGAAGAATTGGTGCATTGTGTTATACTTTCTCACGCTAGTTTGATTAGCCTTGCATTCTAACAAGAACACCGGAACGTCCACAATAGAGACCGCCGTCGAAGTTTCGCCGGCGCCGCCGCGTTTGCGCGCAAGGCGCGCCGCCGGCGACCAAATTCCGCCTGCCATTTGCGCATGCTAAAGATATACAACACCCTTGCCCGCCGCAAGCAGGATTTCGTGCCGATCGAGCCGGGCAGGGTGCGCATGTACGTGTGCGGCATGACCGTCTACGACTACTGCCACCTGGGGCATGCGCGCGTCATGGTGGTGTTCGACATGGTGCAGCGCTGGCTGCGCGCCTCCGGCTACGCGCTCACTTACGTGCGCAACATCACCGACGTGGACGACAAGATCATCCGCCGGGCGGCGGAAAACGGCGAATCCATAGCTGAGCTAACCGCGCGCTTTATTGCGTTCATGGACGAGGACGCGGCCGCCCTGGGGGTGCAAAAGCCCGACAGCGAGCCGCGCGCAACGGAACACATACCCGGCATGCTGAAGCTGATCGACGCGCTGCAGGCGAAAGGGCTCGCATACCGCGCCGATAGCGGTGACATCAATTACGCGGTGCGCAAGTTTCCCGGCTACGGCAGGCTTTCGGGGAAGTCGCTGGACGAGTTGCGCGCCGGCGAGCGCGTCGACGCCGACCCGAGCAAGCATGACCCGCTCGACTTCGTACTGTGGAAGCGCGCCAAGCAGGGCGAGCCGGCATGGGAATCGCCCTGGGGCGAGGGTCGTCCAGGCTGGCACATCGAATGTTCGGCCATGTCGTGCAGGCTGCTCGGCGAACATTTCGATATTCATGGTGGCGGCCAGGATCTGCAGTTCCCGCATCACGAGAACGAGATCGCACAGTCGGAGGGCGCGCACGGCGGCGTCTTCGTGAACTACTGGATGCACAACGGTTTCGTGCGCGTCGACGACGAAAAGATGTCCAAGTCGCTCGGCAACTTCTTCACCATTCGCGAGGTGCTGAAACAGTACGATGCGGAGGTGGTGCGGTTTTTCATTCTGCGCGCGCACTATCGCAGCCCGCTCAACTACTCGGACCAGCATCTGGACGACGCCAAAGGTGCGCTGACGCGGCTGTACACGGCGCTCAAGAACGTGCCGCCGCAGGCGGTCGCGATCGACTGGGACGAGGCCGGCGCCGCGCGCTTCAGGGCGGCAATGGACGACGATTTCAACACGCCCGAGGCGATGGCGGTTCTGTTCGAACTCGCGGCCGAGGCCAACCGCAACAAGTCGGCGCAGACAGCGGGCCTGCTCAAGGCGCTGGGCGGGAACCTTGGACTGCTCGGGCAGGATCCGACCCAATTCCTGCAAGGGCGCCTGCACTCGATCGAGGCAGGCTTGGCGGGGAACGGAACGGCGCCTGCGTCCCCGACGGCGATCAGCGCCGCACAAATCGAGCAGAAGATCGCCGAGCGCGCCGCGGCGAAGAAGGCGAAGAACTACGCCGATGCCGACCGCATCAGGGGAGAGCTGCTGGCCGCGGGCATCGTGCTGGAAGACACGCCACAGGGCACCACTTGGCGTCGTGCGTGAATCTCGACCCGATTTAGCCGCCGCCTGATCCAGGCTGCCGGCCTACTCGGCAAAAAACTCCTTCACCTTGTCCATCCAGGACTTGGCGCGCGGATTATGCCGGTCCGCGTCTTTCACGTTGATTGCTTCGAGCTCGCGCAGGAGTTCCTTCTGCCGCTCGGTCAGGTGTACCGGGGTCTCGACGATCACATGGCACATCAGGTCGCCGTGGGCGTGGCTGCGCACGCCCTTGATGCCCTTGCCACGCAGGCGAAAGATCTTGCCGCTCTGGGTCTCCGCCGGAATCTTGATCCGCGCCGACCCGGAGAGTGTCGGAATCTCGATGTCCCCGCCCAGCGCGGCGACGGTGAAACTGATCGGCATTTCGCAATGCAGGTCGTCATGGTCGCGCTGAAACACCGCATGCGGCTTCAGATGCAGCTGCACATACAGGTCGCCGGGCGGCCCGCCATTGACACCGGCTTCGCCCTCGCCGCTCAAACGGATGCGATCGCCTTCGTCCACGCCGGCGGGAATCTTGACCGCCAGGGTCTTGTGCTGTTTGATGCGGCCGGCGCCCTGGCAGGTGATGCAGGGGTCGGCAATGATCTTGCCGGTGCCGTGGCACTTGGGGCAGGCCTGCTGGATCGAAAAGAATCCCTG
>JAAOZY010000366.1 GCA_012274205.1 Betaproteobacteria bacterium | reverse complement strand
GCCGGCGAGCGCGAGGCCGAGCGAAACATTGAACGGCAGCGCCTCGGCATTCGCGCCGGGCAGGATCCCCGCCGGCGCCATCACCGCGCGCAAACTGCGGATCAGCGCCGGGCGCTGGCGCGCGAGGTCGGGAACGACGATGCCGATGCGCGCGCGCGGCGCGGCTTCGAGGCGCGCGCGTGCCCAGCTTGCCGCGCGTTCGATTTCCGCGCGCGCATCGGCGCAGGCGAGGCGCTGCACCTGCTGTTCGCGCCCTTCATGCGCAGAAACCACGACTTCGGTCCCGGCCACGCGCAGCGCGTCGAACAAGGCCTGCTGCTGCGGCGTCATCAGGTCGAAGCCGTAGAGCACGAGCAGCGCCGGCCGGCGCAGCGCGTCCTCTCCGGCGCGCGCGGCGACCAGGTCCGGCAGCAGGGCCGCATCGGTATGGCGCTCGCGCTCGCAGCGCAAGGAATACTGCGCGCACCAGTCGCGAAACGCGGACGCGTCCTGGTTGAGTTCGGCCGAACGCAGACTGCCGAGCAGGCGCCAGGCGTGGGCCGTGCGCCATGCGTCCGCCGCGAGCGCGGCGGTCTCGGGAATGGCGAGCAGCGCATCGCCCGCCTCGGAGCGGCGCACGATGTCTTCCCACAGCGCCTGCTCCTGCGCCGGCGTCAGCAGTAGCGGCAGATCGCGCCCGAGTTCCGAATAGAGCAGATCCTGGTAGCAGCGCTCGACGAACGCCGCGTGGGACAGAATGTCGGCCGATTCCCAGGCGCTGCGGCCCTGCGCCGCCTGCGCCGCGTCGAATTCGCGCGCCAGCGCCTGCGCCAGGCGCAGATTGGGGGTGAGCACGGTGAGGCCCGCGGCCAGCCCTTGCGCGAGGCGAACAAATAATTCGGCTTTGGAGAGGGTCGCGGGGTCGGCGCCGGGCATGGTGGCCTATGATAATCCAGCGACCGCGGTGGCCGTTGATTGTGCGGCAGTCAGCCGACGAACCGGTTCGAGATCCAGGCGAATTGCCGCCAGGCAAGGGAGGAAACGAACATACGTACCTATACGCGCATGTGAATTTTCTATCACATACATCCTTTTTTTCGCCGACACTCCAGCAACGCAGTTCGCATACCGTTTGCCCTGTCAAAACGATTATAAATACGGGAAGGATTGGGTCATGGCGATATTCATGCCAAAAATGCGCGCCATCGGCGTGCCGGTCAATGACTATTTTGTCGAAGATTTTGCGGATATTCCCAAATTTCGCTACAACAAGATTCCGCTCGAGACAGTCACCAAGGACAAAGACGGGTTTCGCCTGAGGCTCGACGTCCAGGATCACCCGGAATATTTCATCGCGAGGGAAAAGGTCGCGCCCCCCAATTCGGGCGGCAACACGACCAACGTTTTCCTCGGCCTGGTGGCGCTCTATTCGGCGATGCAGGTGGACCTGCAGTTCAAGATCATATTACCCGACGACCAGTCGTCCATCGCGCAGCAGGAGATCAACAATCACGTCTACAACGACGTGAACATCGTCCAGATACATACGCACATCTGGGGCCCGCGCGAGTGTTTCAACGGCAATGCGCATGGCCGCACCTACCTGCTGGTCTCGCCGCACCCGCCGATCGACACCCTCGACGCCGAGATCAAGATGCGGTTCAGGCGCGCCGACAACATCCCGATCATCACGCCGGGCTATCTGAACAGTTACCTCGGCCCGCAGATCATCGTGCCCACGGGCATCGGCTTCGAGACGATCAAGCCGCGCGTCGGCAACAACGACGTCATTGTCTGCCTGAACGATGACGAATTGATCGAGAAGTTCGGCACCCAGATCTTCCCGGATGAAATGTCGAATGAGGTGCTGTTGAACATCACCCAGAGATTCACCAAGAACCACAACCCGCACATGAACCCCAGCATGACCTTTGCGCTGGGTTTCTCGACCGGCGGTTCTTTGACCTGTTACCAATACCAGAACAAGCAGTACCTGATACACCTTCCGCTGGATGCGCAGGATTCCAAGAAGATAGCCGAAGAGTTCGACGACGCGCAGGTCGACCCCGCGCATGACGGAAAGTACCAGGTAGGACGCGGCGATGCGCGCATTACCGGGCACCTGTTCTACCCTTACTTCATCGATGTGATGAAGGACGGCCTGGCGGCCGCCTTCGCCGCATCCGAGCTCGGCGCCGCCTTGTCGGCGTTGATGCATCATTCGAAGAAGTCCAACATCACGACATTCAACCCGGATGCGTTGAACAAGCTGGTGGTGCGATGCATCGACAAGGTCGAGCGCAAGGAAATCAGGGGCGAAAACCTCAACGGCGCGGGTTAGCGGGCGCGCCGGCAGTCGAGCCCGAAGGATGGGGCGCGCAAGCGGTAGGTGTAACTTCAATCGGAATGCGGCTACTATTCAATTTGATCCCCCTCGCGGACGACAGTGGGCATGGGCAGCAACCGGTTTTGGGCATGGCTGATTCGCTTCGGCGCGATACGGCGGCTGGCAACGGCGCTGACGATCGCGGTCGCGGCTTTGCTGGTGCAGCCGGAATGGATATCCCCGCACACGCGCGTGCTGATCAGCTGGGATCTGGGCGCGCTGGCCTACCTGATCCTGGCGTGGGTGCTGATCGCGCTTGCCGACGCCGGCGCGACCCGCGACCATGCGCTCGGCCAGGATCAAAACGGCTACCTGATCTTCCTGTTCGTGGTGGTCGCGGCCTGCGCCAGCACCGTGTCCATCGGCTTCATGGTGAGCACGCTGAAAGGGCTCGCGTCCTGGCCCAAGGCCTGGCACCTCGCCCTTTCCATCGCCGCGCTGATTTCGGCGTGGCTGCTGATTCAGACGGTGTTCGCATTCCACTACGCGCGCCGCTATTACGCCGTCCGCCACCGCGAGCCGTCGGAACCGGCCGAACTCCTGTTTCCGGGCAAGCGCGAGCCGGACTACCTCGACTTCGCCTACTACTCGTTCGTGATCGGCATGACCTCGCAGGTGTCCGACGTCGCGGTGACCTCGCGCCGCATGCGCCGGCTTACGCTGGTTCATGCGGTTCTGGCATTCATCTTCAATATCGCGATACTCGCACTCAGCATCAACATCATCGCCAGCGTGATTTAGAATCCGTTGCAAAATGAAATTTTGCAACGCCCCATATAGGGGAGCATGAGGGGAGATCCCCCAAGGGGACTTTCCCGTCGAGCGGGATCGAGACCTTCGGGGCGTATCCCCTCATTTTGAAACAAGCTCTTAGGGCCCGGCTCCGGCAAGGATCACGCGCGCCGACTTGCACACTGGCGCCGGCGGCGGAACAAGCGCGGCGAACCTGCACGCGTAACCGGGGTCACATACAGGCAAGCCCCAACAGGCGTATCGTGAGCGCTTTCACCGGACCCCTGGCCCAGCTTATGGACAATCCCGACCTTCTGCTGCTCGCCCGCGCGCAATTCGGGTTGAACATTGGTTTCCACATCCTGTTCCCCAGCCTCACCATCGCGCTGGCCTGGTTCCTGGTGTACTTCCGCATCCGCTACGCCAGGAGCGGCGACGCGGCCTGGCTCGCGACCTACAAGCTGTGGACCAAGGTGTTCGCGCTGTCGTTCGCGATGGGCGTGGTCACCGGCATCACCATGTCGTTCCAGTTCGGCACCAACTGGCCCGGCTTCATGAACCATGTCGGCAACGTCGCCGGGCCGCTGCTCGGCTTCGAAGTGCTGACCGCGTTCTTTCTCGAGGCCACTTTTCTCGGCGTGATGCTGTTCGGCATGAACCGCGTGCCCGCCTGGGTGCATATCGGCGCGACGCTGCTGGTCGCGATCGGCACCCTGCTCTCCGCCTTCTGGATCCTCGCGCTCGACTCGTGGATGCAGACCCCCGCCGGGCAGGTCATGGACGGCGGCGCGCTGATTGCGGGCGACTGGCTGCAGGTGATATTCAATCCGTCCTTTCCCTGCCGCATGACGCACATGCTGCTCGCTTCGGGGCTCACCGCCTCCTTCGTCGTCGCCGGGCTGTCGGCGTGGCGGTTGCTGCACGCGAGCGCGGACGTGTCGGCGCTGCGCACCCTGCGCACCGCCGTGGTGGTGGCCGCGGTGCTCGCGCCGCTGCAGATTTTTGCCGGCGACCAGCATGGGCTGAATACGCTGGAGCACCAGCCGGCCAAGATCG
>JAAOZY010000365.1 GCA_012274205.1 Betaproteobacteria bacterium | reverse complement strand
GTCTTGCCCACGCCGGCGCCGCCGAACAGTCCGACCTTGCCGCCCTTGGCGAACGGGCATACGAGGTCGATCACCTTGATGCCGGTCTCGAGCAGCTCCTGGCTGGGCGAGAGTTCGTCGTACTTGGGCGCCATGCGGTGGATCGACGCGGTTTTTTCGGCGCCGATCGGGCCGGCTTCGTCGATCGGCCGCCCAAGCACGTCGACGATGCGCCCCAGGGTTTTCGGTCCCACCGGCACCGAGATCGGCGCATTGGTGTTGACCACTTTCATGCCGCGGCGCAGCCCGTCGGAAGAACCCAGCGCGATGGTGCGCACGACGCCGTCGCCAAGCTGCTGCTCGACTTCGAGCGTCAGCCCGATTTCGTCCATTTTCAGCGCGTCATAGATATGCGGCATCTGGTCACGCGGAAATTCCACGTCCACCACCGCGCCTATGCACTGTACGATTGTTCCTTCTTGGCTCATCGTCGTTTCCTAGTAGTTCAATTCAAATTCGATCCGGCTGCTCAAACCGCCGCTGCGCCAGCCACGATCTCCGACAGTTCTTTGGTAATCGCCGCCTGTCGCGACTTGTTGTAGATCAGCGTCAGCTCGTCGATGACGCTGCCCGCATTGTCGCTCGCCGCCTTCATCGCCACCATGCGCGCACTTTGCTCGGACGCCATGTTCTCGGTTACCGACTGGTAGATCAGCGCTTCGACGTAGCGCGTAAGTGTCTGGTCGAGCACCGCCTTGGCGTCAGGCTCGTAGATGTAATCCCAGGAGCCTTCGGGCGCGCCCAGCCGCTCGCCCGACAGCGGCAGCAGCTGCTCCATCACCGGCTCCTGCTTCATGGTGTTGACGAACCTGGTGTAGAAAATCTCCAGCCGGTCGAAGCGGTCCTGGGTATAGCCGTCCAGCATCACCTTCAGCGCGCCGATGAGGCGCTCCATGTGCGGCTTGTCGCCCATGCCGACCACATGCGACACCACGTTGGCGCCCAGGCGCTGCATGAAACCCAGGCCTTTGTTGCCGATGCAGCACACTTCGAAACTTTCGCCCTGCGACTCCCACTCGCGCATTTTCGCCAGCGCCATGCGCAGGACGTTGGTGTTCAGGCCGCCGCACAGGCCCTTGTCGGCAGTAACGACAATGATGCCGACCTTCTTCACCGTGTCCCGCGTCACCAGATAGGGATGGCGGTACTCGGGATTGGCATAGGACAGGTGTGCCGCGACGTTGCGGATCTTTTCCGCATAGGGGCGGGCGGCGCGTGTGCGCTCCTGCGCCTTGCGCATCTTGGAGGCCGCGACCATTTCCATCGCCTTGGTGATCTTGCGCGTGTTTTGCACGCTCTTGATCTTGGTCTTGATTTCCTTTGAACCTGCCATTCCTGTGCCTTTGGCTTAGCTAGCCTGCGCGCGCGGCGCAGGAAAAATTCGCTCAGTACGTTCCGTTCTTCTTGAAGTCCTTGACCGCCTCGTGCAGCGTGGCCTCGTCTTCCTTGGACAGGTCCTTGGTGGTTTCGATGCGCTCGATCAACGCCGCGTACCTGTCCTTGCAGAACGCGCGCAGCGCGCGCTCGGCCGCCAGCGCCTTGCCGGTGTCGATATCGTCGAAATAGCTGTTGTTCACCGCGAACAGTGTCAGCGCCATCTCCCACACCTGCAGCGGCTCGTATTGCGGCTGCTTCATCAGTTCGGTTACCAGGCGCCCGCGCTCGAGCTGCTTTCTCGTGGCTTCGTCCAGGTCGGAGGCAAACTGGGCGAAGGCCGCGAGCTCGCGGTACTGCGCCAGCGACAGGCGCACGCCGCCGCCGAGCTTCTTGATCACCTTGGTCTGCGCCGCGCCGCCGACGCGCGACACCGAGATGCCGGCGTTGATTGCGGGGCGGATTCCGGCGTTGAACAGGTCGGTCTCGAGGAAGATCTGGCCGTCGGTAATCGAAATCACGTTGGTCGGCACGAAGGCGGTCACGTCGCCGGCCTGGGTTTCGATCACCGGCAGCGCAGTGAGCGAGCCGGTCTTGCCCTTGACCTCGCCCTTGGTGAATTTCTCCACGTACTCGGGATTCACGCGCGCGGCGCGCTCGAGCAGGCGCGAGTGCAGGTAGAACACGTCGCCGGGATAGGCTTCGCGCCCCGGCGGACGGCGCAGCAGCAGCGACACCTGGCGGTAGGCCCACGCCTGCTTGGTCAGATCGTCGTATATGATCAGCGCGTCCTGGCCGCGGTCGCGGAAGTATTCGCCCATGGTGCAGCCGGAGTAGGGCGCGATGTACTGCATGGCCGCCGATTCCGAAGCGGTGGCGGCGACCACGATGGTGTAAGCCATGGCACCGTGTTCTTCGAGCCGGCGCACCACGTTGACTACCGACGATGCCTTCTGCCCGATCGCGACATAGACGCAGATCAGGTCCTTGCCTTTCTGGTTGATGATGGTGTCGATCGCCACCGCAGTCTTGCCGGTCTGGCGGTCGCCGATGATCAGTTCGCGCTGGCCGCGGCCAATGGGCACCATCGAATCGATCGCCTTCAGGCCGGTCTGCACCGGCTGCGATACCGATTGGCGCTCGATCACGCCCGGCGCCACTTTTTCGATCACATCCGTCATCTTGGCGTTGATCGGGCCCTTGCCGTCAATCGGCTGCCCCAGGGAATTGACCACGCGGCCGATAAGTTCCGGCCCCACCGGCACGTCCAGGATGCGACCGGTGCACTTGACCGTGTCGCCCTCGGAGATGTGTTCATAGGGCCCGAGCACCACCGCGCCGACCGAGTCGCGCTCCAGATTGAGCGCGAGGCCGAAAGTATTCTTGGGGAATTCCAGCATCTCGCCGGCCATTACGTCTGAGAGGCCATGGATGCGGCAGATGCCGTCGGTCACCGAAACCACCGTGCCCTGCGTGCGCACATCGGCGGACAGCGCAAGATTCTGGATCTTGCTCTTGATCAGCTCGCTGATCTCGGAAGGATTCAACTGTTGCATGCTATCTCCTGAACCTTAAATGCCTCTTGGTACATGGGAGGACATTTCCCCTCATGTTCCCCTGAATCGGGGCCATTCCGGCAATCCTGAAATGGCCTTCAAAAGTTCTCAGCTGGCGAGCAGGCCGGCCGCCATCGCATTCAGCTTGCTGCGCACCGAGCCGTCTATGACTTCGTCGCCAACCACCACGCGCACGCCGCCGATGAGCTCCTGCTCTAGGCGCACCCTGGGATTGATCTTGCGCTTGAAGCGCTTTTCCAGTTCGGCCACCAGGCTCGCAAGCTGCGCCGCGTCCAATTCGAATGCTGTGCAGATCTCGGCGTCGACCACGCCTTCGCGCTCGTTCTTGAGCGTCTCGAATTGCGCGAAGATCTCGGGCAGCAGCGTAAGCCGGTCGTTTTCGATCAGCAGTACGATGAAGTTTTTCGCCTCTGCAGAAAGATCGGCGGGGCAAAGCGAGAGGAACAAATCGCGCAGCTGGGCAGCGGTCAAGTCGTAGGTGCTCAGGCATTCCTGCATGGCGGGATGCGCCGCCACTTGCGCCATCGTGCGCAGCGTGCTCGACCAGGCGGGGAGGGCGGCACCCGCGTCGGCGAGGCGGAACACCGCCTCGGCATAGGGGCGCGCGAGGGTAGCGATCTCGGCCATGGATTAATACACTCTCAAAGGGGGCACGCCCCCTTTTGATCCCCCAGTTCGGAGGGTGCTGCTCGCAGCACTGCGAATCGGGGAGACATCGTAAGTACGCAGCACCCGGCTCATTTCTTATAACTCCCGCTTCAGCTGTGCGAGCAGCTCGGCGTGCGCCTGGGCGTTGACTTCGCGCCGCAGGATCTTTTCAGCACCGCTCACGGCAAGTGCCGCCACCTGTTCGCGCAGGATCTCCTTGGCACTCGAGACTTCCTGCTGGATCTCGGACTGGGCGCCGGCAAGCAGACGCTCGCCCTCGGCTTTGGCCGAATTCTTCGCTTCCTCGATCATCTGCAGGCCGCGTTTTTCCGCCTGGGCGATGATTTCCGCCGCACGCGCACGCGCCTTGACAGTTTCTTCGGCGGAAAGCCTGCCCGACGCTTCGAGGTCCCGCTTGCCCTGCTCCCCGGCAGCGAGGCCGTCGGCAATATGCTTTTGCCGCTCTTCGATCGCCTTCATCAGCGGCGGCCAGACGAATTTGACCGTAAACAGAATGAAAAGCGCGAACGAAATTGCCTGCGCGATCAATGTCAAGTTGATGTTCATGTTCGTATCCCCTTGCGGCCCTGGTCTGCCAGGACCCGCGGTGCGATCGGCTTACTTAGGGATGGCAGCGAGCAGCGGATTGCCGAAGGCGAACAGCATCGCAATGCCGACGCCGATGATGAACGAGGCATCGATCAGGCCGAGCAGCAGGAACACCTTGGCCTGCAGTTGCGGGATCAGCTCCGGCTGGCGCGCGGCCCCCTCGAGGAAGCGGCTGCACATCAGCGCCACGCCGATACAGGCGCCCATCGCGCCGAGGCCTACCATCAGTCCGATGCCGATGCCGGTGTAGGCCTGAATCATGGCCAAGGCTTGTATTTTGTCCATCTTGATTTCCTTTCTAAAGCGTAGCGTTGCCGGGGTTAAAGGGATTCAGTGACTCTCGTGGGCCATCGAGATGTAAACGATGGTCAACATCATGAAGATATAGGCCTGCAATACGACGATCAGGATATGGAATATCGACCAGCCGATGCCGAGGATCGCGCCGAAGAACGCGCCGCTGAGGCTGGTCGCCGCCCAAAGCCACAGCAACAGAAAAATAATCTCGCCCGCATAAATGTTCCCGAACAGCCGCAACGAGTGCGACAGCGGCTTGGACACGTATTCGACCAGGTTGAACAGGAAGTTGAACGGCCACAGCAGCGGATGCGCGCCAAAGGGCGCGCAGAACAATTCGTGGATCCAGCCGCCCAGGCCTTTGACCGCGATGGAAAAATAGATCATCAGAAACAGCACCGACAGCGACAGCGCAAACGTCGTGTTGACGTCCGCAGTGGGCACGAACCTGAATTCGTGCTGATGGAATACGTGCTCCAGTATCCACGCCATGATGTCCGCGGGCAGGAAATCCATCGCGTTCATCAGCAGCACCCATACGAACACGGTGAGTGCGGCGGGCGCGATGAAGCCGCGATTGCCGTGGAATATGCCCTTGACCTGTTCGTCGACGAATTCGAACAGCAGCTCCACGAAGGCCTGCCGCTTGTTCGGCACGCCGACGCTGGCCCCACGCGTCACCAGCCACATCAGGAGCGTAGCGACCACGCCCAGGATCAGCCCCGTGACCAGGGAATCGACATGCAGCGTCCAGAACCCACCGTCCGCAAGGGAGTGGACCTTGAAGCTCAGGTGGTGCTGTATATAGCTAGTCGCGTTGAGTTCTTGTTCGGCAGCCATGCTGTTCAGCCCGATTTATCCCTATCCAGCGGCGCGCTGTGCGCCCGTCCTAATCCTTGTCGCCTGCAAACAACGCCATACTGAAAATCAGCAGAGTAAGCACAAACGATCCGAGCAAACCGACGATGACGACCTCCTGATAGATCGCCAGAACGAGCCAAAGCAGCAACAACGCAAGGACAAGCTTAGCCACCTCAGCCTTCAGCGCGGCGAAAAGAACCTCCCCGGCAGATCTACCTCTCTTTGCGGTGCTTTTCGCAGCCATCAGAACAAATACCAAGCCGGCTACGATGCTGATCAGGCCGCCCAGAAGCGCTGAAATCGCGCCGTGAGCACCCGCAAACCAGGCTGCGATCGACGCGATGATTGTTGTGGCCAGCACTTGCAACCCGAACACCGGGCGGAACCTTCGCCACACTCGCCGCTATCCTTGCTGCAAAACGGCGAGATTATAGCGGCTATACCAAACATCGGTCAATTCGCAATTGCCCTGCAGACGGCGCAATGCCTTGATCCACATCAATATGTATGCGCCTGCTTGGCGCTATCCGCGCCGCGGAGAAAGACCCTGTTGCGGCGCCAAAACCGCACTAGCGCGGCGTTCTTTTTTTCGACTTGGGCGTCGCTTTTGCAATATCGGTTTTGGAAAAGTACCAGTCGACATACTCGTAGCCGGCGTGCGACCTGGCCTCGGCGTCCTTGGCTGTGGCTGGCGGTGGCACGATCACCTTCTCGCCGGGACACCAGCCTTCAGGCGTCGCCACGGCGTGCCGGTCG
>JAAOZY010000364.1 GCA_012274205.1 Betaproteobacteria bacterium | reverse complement strand
CGCGACATGCAGGACACGCTGAGCTCGATCGAGCGCTGCCGCAAGCCGGTGATCGCGGCGATCCACGGCGCCTGCGTCGGCGGCGGCATCGACCTCATCACCGCCTGCGACCTGCGCTACTGCTCGGCCGACGCCTATTTTTCAGTCAAGGAAATCGACGTCGGCCTCACCGCCGACGTGGGCACACTGCAGCGCCTGCCGCATATCGTCGGCGAAGGCGCGGCGCGCGAGCTCGCCTACACGGGGCGCAGGGTCGGCGGCGCCGAAGCAAAGGAATTGCGCCTGGTCAACCAGTGCTATCCGGACCGGGAGGCGCTGATGGCGGCGATGCGCGAGCTCGGCGCGACTCTGGCGGCGAAACCGCCGCTGGCTTTGCGCGGCTGCAAGGAAATGATCACCTATGCGCGCGATCACACGGTCGCCGACGGCCTGAACTACGTCGCCACCTGGAATGCGGCCATGCTCCTGTCCACCGATCTCACCGAAGCGCTCGCCGCGGGCCGGGAACAGCGCGCGGCCAAGTTCCGCGATTGAACCGCGCGCGCAAACGCGCAACGCAGCGCTGCCAGCTTGGCACATGAGCGTACCCGACTCGGTCGACTTCTTCGAGCGCCAGTTTCAGGGCCAGGTAAGCGCACAGGATTTCGCGCTCAACCCGTTCGAGCAGCTGGCTCTGCCCAATGTTGCGGGCAGCGTGCTCGACCTGGGCTGCGGCCTGGGCAACCTCAGCGTGGAGGCGGCGCGGCGCGGCTGCAGCGTACACGCGGTGGATGCCAGTCCGACCGCGATCGAGCACCTGCGCACGGCGGCTGAGCGCGAGCGACTGCAACTGGAAGCGCTGCAGGCCGATCTGGCCGACTATCGCGTCGAGCGCGACTACGACACCATCGTCGCCATCGGACTACTGATGTTTTTCCGCAGGGAGCGCGCGCTCGAACTGCTGCGCCAGATCAAGGTAGCGGTGCGGCCGGGCGGGCGCGCCATCGTCAACGTGCTCAACGAGGGTACGACCTATTTGGGCATGTTCAAGCCGGGTGAATACTATCTGTTCGGCGCGAACGAACTGGAGCAGGCCTTCGCCGGCTGGACCCTGCTGGCGGCTCGACACGACACCTTCCCGGCACCCGAAAACGCGCGCAAAGCGTTCACTACCGTCATCGCGCAGAAGCCTTCGCAGCCAGCTTGAGCTGCGTCTGCCGCAGTCCTATTTCTTCAGCTTGCCCAGGAATTTCTTGCGGAACTTGGCCACTTTGGGCTGCACCACCATCATGCAGTAAGGCTGGTAGGGATTGCGCTGGAAATATTCCTGATGCCCGGTTTCGGCGATGTAGAAGGTGCTTGCCGGCGTGAGCTCGGTGACGATGGGCTCGCTCCATAGTCTCTGCTCATTCAGCCTGGCGATCGTCTGCTCGGCCGCCTGCTTCTGCCCGGGCGAGTGATAGAAGATCGCCGAGCGATATTGCGATCCGTGGTCGTTTCCCTGGTAGTTGAGCGTGGTCGGGTCGTGGATCACGAAGAACACTTCGAGTAGCTCGCCGAAGCTGAGCGCTTTCGGATCGAAGCTAATCTGCACCACCTCGGCATGTCCGCTGGTGCCGCTGCACACATCTTCGTAAGTCGGGTTTTTCAAATCCCCGCCCATGTAGCCCGACTCTACCGACTCCACCCCTTTGAGGTCATCGAATACCGCCTCCAGGCACCAGAAGCAGCCTCCGGCCAGGGTGGCGATTTCCTTTGCGTCCTGCGGTTGTGTCATGAGGGTCACCTTTCTATCCCGATGTACGGACTTGCCCCGGCCCGGTCTCACGACCGAGCCACGCCCATCATAGCGGATGTCATGTCGATATTGCTGAAGCCGCGCGCGGCGCGAAACGGGTGATGGCAGAACAGGTGCGCGCGGTCGCGCCTTGACGCCGTCGGCGGCGCAGGACTACATTGGCACGCGGGCGCAAACCGCATGGCGCATGCCGCCCGGGGAAAACTTGCTCAATCCGGCACAGGGGGTTCCGATGAAAAGCATATTCGTACGCTATATCTGCCGCATGTTGATGGTATGCATGGCGGCGGTTCCGTTCAGTGCCCATGCCGGCATGGTGGCCACGGATCAGGTCGCCGCCGCTGCGCAAACCCGGACTGCGCGCGACCAGGTGCAGGACTTCCTCGGCCGCAGCGAAGTGCGCCGCCAGTTGCAGCAGCTGGGTATCAGCCCCGCCGCGGCACAGGCGCGAGTCAATGCCATGACCGACGCGGAAGTGGCCGGCATCGCCGGCCGGATCGACAGCCTGCCCGCGGGCGGGATCAGCACCTGGGCGGCATTCGCCGGGCTGCTGGTGGTCGAATTGATCTGGTATTTCTGGGTCAAGTGACGGCGCGCCCGCGCCGCGGTTTAGACAAGGCCCGCGCAATCGCGGGCCTTATTTTTTTCTTGTGCCTGCTGTCGGGCTGCGTCAGCCTGCCGCAGTCGGAGGCGCTGCGGCACGAAGGCAGTGCGGACCTGCCGCCGCGGGTCGAGCTGCGAGCGGTGCCGTTTTTCGCGCAGGAGCAATACCAGTGCGGCCCCGCGGCGCTGGCGATGGCGCTGAACGCGACCGGCCTTGCCATCACGCCCGAGGCGCTCACCGATGAAGTCTACATCCCGGGACGCGAGGGCAGTCTGCAGGTGGAGATGCTGGCCGGCGCGCGCCGCCATGGGCGGCTGGCCTACGCGCTTGCGCCCGAGCTGAAGGACGTGCTCGCCGAAGTCGCGGCCGGCCATCCCGTGATCGTGCTGCAGAACCTCGGGCTATGGGCGTTTCGTCCCTATTGGCACTATGCCGTGATCATCGGCTACGACCTGCAGAAGAATGTGATTCTGCTGCATTCGGGCAGCAATGCACGCCGCACCATGGCAATCGGCCTGTTCGAATTTCTCTGGATCGACGGCGGTCGCTGGGCCATGATCGCACTCGCGCCGGATCGCCTCCCCGCAAGCGCCGAGGAGGCTAAGCTCGCGCGCGCGGCGCTCGCGTTAGAGAAGAGCGAGCGCATCGCCGAGGCGCGGCTGGCCTACTCGACTCTGCTGCAGCGCTGGCCGGTCAATCTGGTCGCGTTGATGGGACTGGGCAATACCGAGTACGCGCTCGGCCACCCGGCGGCAGCCGAGGCGGCCTTCCGTCAGGCAACGCTTGCCCATCCGCTGGCCGCGGCGGCGTTCAACAACCTCGCGCTGGTGCTCTCCGATCAGGCCAAGCCGGACGCTGCGCTAGAAGCCGCTCGCAAAGCGGTAAGCCTCGGCGGGGTCACCCAGCCGGCGGCACTGGCGACGCTGAAACAGATCCTCGATCGGCGGCGCTGACGCCTGCATTCATGCAGATCCCGCGCCTTATTTCTTTTTCGTCTTTTTCTTCGGCTGGAGAATGGTGCCCTTACAGTGGCGCGCGCCGCAGCGGCATTGGTACAGGCGCTTGAGCTCGGGCGTATGCCTTTCCTCCAGCTCGATGCCGTAGTTGTAGCTGAGTTCTTCGCCCGGCCGGATCGCACGCAGCGTTTCGATATAGATGCGGTCGCCGTCATCCACGGCCTCGCAGTTGGGCGCGCAGCTGTGGTTGATCCAGCGGGCGCTGTTGCCGCCGACGCTTGCGTCTATGACCATGCCGTCATCGAGAGAAAACAGAAAGGTATGCGGGTCATCGTCGTCGGCGTAGCGCTTGTCGACCTGCGCTTCGCTGAGGCGCTGTCCCTTGTATTCGATCAGCCGGGTGTGCGCTGGAATGCGCATCGTGGCGAATACGCCCTTGCCATGGATGCCGGAATTTCGCGCCACGAAGCGGCGCTGCGTTTTGCGCTTGTTGCTTGCCATTGATTTCAGTGTGGTGTGTATAAACAGGGCGCGATTCTAGACCATTTTTCGCGGCGGCGGCTGCATTTCCCCGTCCTTGGCGGTAGACTTTGGCGTTCCATCCGGATTGGAAACGCACCATGCACGCGCTGCGCACTGCGGACGAACGCTTTATCGGCCTGCCCGGCTACGACTACGCGCCGCACTACGCGCAGGACCTGCCCGAATTCGAAGGCCTGCGCCTGCATTATGTCGACGCCGGCGCGCGCGGCTGGTGGCGCAGCGAATGGCAAGGGCGCACGTTCATGGCCATAGGCATGAAAGATCCGGTGTTCGGCGCGCCGGTGATGCATGCCCTGCGCAAGACCATACGCGGCTGCCCGCAGGCTTACGAACATCCCGACGCCGGCCACTTCGTGCAGGTGTGGGGCGCCGATATTGCCCAACGCGCCTTGGGCGCGTTCGTTTGAGGGCGCCTTGGGCGCGTTCGTTTGAGGGCGCCCTGGGCACGTTCGTCTGAGGGCGCCTTGAACGCGTTCGTTTAACGGCGCTGTGCGCAGGCTTGTCATCGAATCGAGGAAATCGCCCCATGTCAGTTCGTATGGAGAAGAACGGCCCCGTCGCCACCATCATCATGGAGCGGCCCGATGTGCGCAATGCGGTCGATCCGGCCACCGCCGATGCGCTGGTCGCTGCGTTTGAAGCCTTCAACCGCGACGCCGACGCGAAGGCTGCCGTGTTCTTCGGCTCGCACGGCACGTTCTGCGCGGGCTGGGACCTGAAGTACGGTGCGACACTCGCCGGCAAGGATGCACGCCGCGAACTCGGCCTGGATTTTCCGCAGGGCGACGCCGCGCCGCCGCGCGGCCCCATGGGTCCTTCGCGCCTGGTGCTGGACAAACCGGTGATCGCTGCCGTTGCCGGCGCCGCCGTTGCGGGCGGTATGGAGCTCGCGCTGTGGTGCGATATGCGCGTGATGGAGGAGGATGCCTACTTCGGCGTCTACTGCCGCCGCTGGGGTGTGCCGCTGATCGACGGCGGCACGGTGCGCCTGCCGCGCATCGTCGGCATGGGCCGGGCCTTGGACCTGATACTCACCGGGCGCAAAGTCGGGGCCGAAGAGGCGCTGCGCATCGGCTTGTGCGAGCGCGTGGTGCCGCGCGGCCAGGCACGGCCGGCCGCCGAAGCGCTGGCACTGCAGATTGCGGGATTTCCGCAGGGCGCGGTGCGCGCCGACCGGCGTTCGGCCTATGCGCAGCACGGCCTGCCCCTGCGCAGCGCGATGGAGCGGGAATGGGCGGGCGGCGTGGATACACTGGGCGAGGCGACGCAGGGTGCCGAGCGCTTTGCGTCGGGCAAGGGGCGCCACGGCGCGTTCGACGATATTTAGCGCCTGCGCATGAACATGAGATCGTTCGCCTGCCGCCCGGATTCCGGCCGTGGCAAAATGACCTTCACTGTGGATTCCACGAACGAAGTGCAACATAGGGAGCATCTGCCATGAACGATCCGGCCACTGCGGCGCTGGAGCAAACAGGCAACCAGCCGCCTCTGCTGGCCGGCTACAACGCGTGGGAGCAGGACGCGATACTGCGGACAGCGGTGGAGCGCGAGGGCGGCGCCTGGATTGCAGAGCGCGCGCACCGGCTGGGCGAACTCGTCGGCAGCGAGCGCATGCAGCTGCTCGCCGACCAGGCCAACCGCAACCTGCCGCAGCTGCGCACGCATGACCGTTTCGGCGCTCGCATCGACGCGGTCGACTACCATCCGGCTTATCACGAGCTGATGTCGCTGGCTTTCGAAGCCGGCCTGCATTCGCTCGCCTGGAAGGCGCACCGCGACGGCGCCTTCGTCGCGCGCGCCGCGCTCAATTATCTGTGGAACCAGGCCGAGAACGGCACCGCCTGCCCGGTGACCATGTCATTCGCCGCGGTGCTGGTGCTGCGCAACGACGCGCAGCTTGCCGCCGAATGGGAGCCCAAGCTGCTCGCCGACGCCTACGACGAGCGGCCGCTGCATCTGTCGCAAAAACGCGCCGTGACCGTAGGCATGGCCATGACCGAAAAACAGGGCGGTTCGGATTTGCGCGCCAATCAGACCAGCGCCACGGCGCTGGGCGACGGCGCCTATGCGCTCGACGGACACAAGTGGTTCTGCTCGGCGCCGATGAGCGACGGCTTCCTCACGCTGGCGCGCACCGGTGCCGGCGTGACCTGCTTCTTCGCCCCGCGCTCGCTTCCCGACGGCACGCGCAACGCGATTCGGATCCAGCGGCTGAAGGACAAGTGCGGCAACCGCTCCAACGCTTCGGGCGAAATCGAATACCACGGCGCCTGGGCGCGCAGGATAGGCGCCGAAGGACGCGGCATCGCCACCCTGATCGAAATGGCGCACCTGACGCGCTTCGACATTGTCGTCGCCTCGGCCGGCATGATGCGCGGCGCGCTCAATCAGGCGCTGCACCATTGCGAACACCGCCGCGCTTTCGGCAAGCGGCTGGTGCAGCAGCCGTTGATGCAGAACGTGCTCGCCGATCTCGCACTGGAAACCGAGGCCGCAACCCTGCTCGCCCTGCGCCTGGCACGCGCGCTCGACCGCTCGGCACACGACGCGCAGGAGCGGCTGCTCTCGCT
>JAAOZY010000363.1 GCA_012274205.1 Betaproteobacteria bacterium | reverse complement strand
GCCCTATGCTGTCCAGTGCATCGAGCACGCAATCGGGCGTGAGCCCGCCATAGGGTGCATTGTCGGTATCCATGCGCGCATTGTACGGGCGTATGGCTTGCCCACCACAGACCGGCCGCTAGGACTTGCCGGACTTGGGGATGAACGCGAGCGCGACGCCGTTGTTGCAGTAGCGCAGCCCGGTCGGCGGCGGGCCGTCGTCGAACACATGGCCGTGATGGCCGCCGCAGCGGGCGCAGTGGTATTCGGTGCGCGGCAGAATCAGCTTGAAATCGCGGTTGGTGCCGAACGCGCCGGATATGGTGGTAAAAAAGCTGGGCCAGCCGGTGCCGCTGTCGAATTTCATCGCCGAAGTAAACAGCGGCAGGCGGCAGCCGGCGCACACGAATACGCCGTCGCGCTTCTCGCCGTCCAGCGGGCTGGTACCGGGGGGCTCGGTGCCTTCATGGCGCAGCACTTTGTAGGCGGCCGACGCGAGGCGCTTCTTCCATTCCGCATCGGACAGTTTGAGCGGCTCCGCACTGCTCGCGACGTCCGCGCCCTCGGCCAGCAGCGACTTCCAGTTCTTCTGCAGCTGTTCCACGCTTTCTCCCCCTTTGGCAAATGCGGACCGTGCCAGCCAGCCTCCGGCAAGCCCCGCGAGGGGCGTAGCCGCCAGCAGCCTCAGCCAGTTGCGCCTGTCCATATTGGTCTCCTGTTCCTGATCAAGACTATACGCGGTCCGGGCCGGTCGTGGCAGCGCCGGACGGGAGCGCGGCTCGCACGTGCGCGAAGCCGTGTAAAATCGCGTCAAACCCACCGTGCCCTTCTGATGAGCCCCACTGCAGATAGCTTAGTCGAGATTACCGGCCTCAAGTTCAATTACGGCGAACGCGAGGTGCTCAAGGGGCTCAACCTCAGTATCCCGCGTGGCAAGGTGGTCGCCATACTCGGTGCGAGCGGCTGCGGCAAATCGACGCTGCTGCGGCTGATCGGCGGGCAGGAAAAGCCGGCACAGGGCACGGTAAGGGTCGCCGGCGAGCTGGTGCACGAGCTGGACACCGACAGCCTGCACCGGCTGCGGCTCAAGATGGGCATGATGTTCCAGGCCGGCGGCTTGTTCACCGACCTGTCGGTGTACGAGAACATCGCATTTCCGCTGCGCGAGAATTCAGACCTGCCGGAGGAGTTGATCCGCTCGCTGATTCTGATGAAACTGCAGGTGGTCGGACTGCGCGGCGCGAGGACGCTGATGCCGAGCGAACTCTCCGGCGGGATGGCGCGGCGCGTCGCGCTTGCCCGCGCCATCGTGCACGACCCGATGCTGGCGATGTACGACGAGCCGTTTGCGGGTCTGGATCCGATTTCGCTCAATGTCATCGCCGATCTGATACGGCGCCTGAACGACGCGCTCGGCACCACCTCGATCATCGTCACCTACGACGTAAGCGAGTCGCTCAAGCTGGTCGACTACCTGTACGTCATCGCCGATGGCGTGGTGGTGGGCGAGGGCACGCCCGATGCGATGCTGGCTTCCGACAATCCGGTGGTGCACCAGTTCGTCCATGCCGAGCCGGACGGCCCGATCCCGTTCCACTATCCGGCGCAGCCGATAGCGGCGCAGTTTGGCCTGAAATAGCGCGACGCGCGACGCGAACCGGTTCAGCCGAAAAAACGCAGATCGTGCCCTCCGAGCGCAAACCCGCCGACGCGCTGGCGGTGTCGATGATGATCGTGCTGTGCTTGTGCTGGGGCTTCAACCAGATCGCGATCAAGCTGGCCGCTCCGGGCATTTCGCCCATCATGCAGGGCGGACTGCGCTCCATCATTGCGGTCGTGCTGCTGCTCGCCTGGGCGCGGCTGCGCCGTATTCCGCTGTTCCGCCGCGACGGCACCCTTGCCGGTGGCATGGTCGCGGGCGTCTTGTTCGCCGGCGAATTCATATTCATCTATGCCGGGCTTGCCCATACCGCGGCTTCACGCATGGTGGTGTTCCTTTACCTCGCGCCCTGCCTCACGGCACTGGGCCTGCAGTGGTTCGTGCCGGGCGAGCGCCTGAGTGCGCTGCAGTGGACCGGCGTGACGCTGGCGTTCCTCGGCGTGGCGCTCGCATTCGCCGATGGCTTTGGCTCGGCCAGGGGATCGACCCTAATCGGCGATGCCTACGGCGTGATCGCGGCGGCACTGTGGGCGGCAACCACGGTAGTGATCCGCTCGAGCAGGCTCGGCTCCGCCAGTGCGACCAAGACGCTGTTCTACCAGCTCGGAATTTCCGCGCTGGTCCTGCCGCTCGCATCAATGCTCGCGGGCGAACCCGGGATCATCGCGCTCTCGCCGCTGGTGGTGGCGAGTCTCGCCTATCAGGGCGTGATCGTTGCTTTCGCCAGCTATCTAGCCTGGTTCTGGCTGCTCACGCGCTATCTCGCCGGCAGGTTGTCGGTGTTTTCGTTCCTGACGCCCCTGTTCGGCGTGGCTTTCGGCGTGATCCTGCTGTCCGAGCCGCTCAGCGCGGTCTTCCTCGCTGCCGCGCTGCTGGTGGGCGCAGGCATCGCGCTGGTGAACCGGCCGGCGCGGAAGTCCGCGTAGAGACCGTCACAGCAGGAGAGGGCGCGCGCTGGAGGGATAGACTCATTCGCGCCGGGCATTGGCTGGCAGGCTGTTGCCGCATGGTCTACACTGATGTTCGTTCTGTGCGTTCTGTGATGAGGAGGAGGGCATCATGCAACTGCGGGAAATACTCAGAATAAAAGGGAACCTGCTGGTTACCGTCGCCCCGGACGGTATGGTGAGCGACGGTGTCAACATCATGGCCGAGAAGGATATCGGTTCGCTGGTGGTAATGCATCAGGGCGCCCTGGTGGGCATGCTGACTTTTCGCGAAGTGTTGCAGGCGCTGCACAAGAACAAGGGCTCGATCCAAGGCATGCGCGTGGATGCCATCATGGTTGAAGATCCCAGGACCATCGCGCCAAATGTGGAAGTCGACGAGCTGCGCAGCGTGATGCTGCAGCATCACATCCGCTACATGCCTGTAGTCGAGGGCGAAAAACTGATCGGCGTGCTCTCGTTTCACGACGTGGCGAGAGCGGTGCTCGAAGAGCAGGCGTTCGAGAACCGCATGCTCAAGGGCTATATCAAGGACTCGCCGGCCTAGCTGCGCCGAATTCACCCAGCCGCGTTCGATCCGCCAGTTGTGCGCCAGGGCGTGCGGCACGCCGCGTATGCCTGGGCGCCGCAAGGCGTGCACCTGCGCTGTTTGCCTTACCCGTCCGGCGCGGGATAGCTCGCGCTCATGCCAGCGCGCACGTCGGCCTGGATGCCGTACTGCGGGATCGGGTATCTCAGCCCGTTCGCGGACAGCGCCTGCATGCCGGCTATCGCCTTGGTCAGGAAGCGCGGCGGCAGCGCCATGAGCATCTCGTCGTCGAGCACGCCCCCGTAGCGCCGCTCCGCGTAACAGGGAATGGACAAACTGGGCTCGCCGGTCGCGAGCGCGCGGCCCCAGGAGTCGGCGCAGGCCGATTCGCCCACCACGCTCCAGTCGAATTTCTTGTAGCCCGACCATTGCAGGCCGTTGATGAAAATGATCATCTGCCCCGGCGTCGCGTAGATGAGGCATATGTCGGGCGGGTTCAGCCGGCCGCTGACGAGCGGCGACACTGCCATAGCCTGGTATTTGCCGTGCGACACCACGTCCATCGCGCGCTGATGCGCGGCCGAATCGGCCACCGTGGCATACCACACGCCGGCCATGCGTTTGCCCGAGCGCCACTCCTCGTCCTGCGGCGTGAGCCCGATCACCGCGCGGCACTGCGCCCCGACCAGATCCTCGCTGGTAACGCCGACGGTAAAGCCCAGTCTCGCCGCCTGCGCAACGATCTGATCGGTGGTGTGGATGGCGCCGGGGCGGCGCAGCTTCGGAATCGCCTGCATGTCCTCGACGCGTTCGAACAGTTTCATGCCGATGGGCGTGGTCTTAAGGCGCAGCAGCCGGATCAGTTCGTCGACCAGGCTGGTCCAGTCGTAGTGTTCCTCCGTACCGGCAGGACCTGCTCGATTCGGCATTCTTGTTCCCCCCTCTCAGCCGTCCTGGCTGGAACTAACGATATGCTAAACTCGACTCGAAAAATCCGCGAGCAAAAACGATGTCCGGCAACACCCTGGGAAGATTGTTCTGCGTGACGTCCTTCGGCGAATCGCATGGGCCCGCCTACGGCTGCGTGGTGGACGGCTGCCCGCCCGGGCTGGAGCTGTCTGAGGACGATATCCAGCAGGAGCTGGATCGGCGCAAGCCCGGCACCTCGCGCCACGTGACGCAACGGCGCGAGGCGGACCGCGTGGAAATCCTGTCCGGCGTGTTCGAGGGCCGCACCACCGGGACCGCCATCGGGCTGTTGGTGCGCAATGAGGACCAAAGGAGCAAGGACTACGGCAACATTGCCGAGAGCTTCCGCCCCGGACATGCGGACTATACCTATTGGCAAAAATACGGCATCCGCGACTATCGCGGCGGCGGACGCGCTTCGGCACGCGAGACGCTGGTGCGCGTTGCCGCTGGTGCGATCGCGAAGAAATGGCTGCGCGAAAAATTCGGCATCTCGATTCGCGGCTATCTGTCGCAGCTCGGGCCGAACAAGATTGCGCTCAAGGACTGGAGCGCGGTCGAGCGCAATCCGTTCTTCGTGCCCGATATGGATGCGGTGCCGGGGCTCGAAGCCTACATGGACGCGCTGCGCAAGTCCGGCGATTCCTGCGGCGCGAAAATCGCGGTTGTCGCCGAAGGCGTGCCGGTGGGCTGGGGCGAACCGGTGTACGACCGGCTCGACGCCGACATCGCCTACGCCATGATGGGTATCAATGCAGTGAAAGGCGTGGAGATCGGCGCGGGCTTCGCGTCGGTGGAACAGAAGGGCAGCGAACATTCCGACGAACTCACGCCGGACGGGTTTCTTTCCAATAACGCCGGCGGCGTGCTCGGCGGCATCTCCACCGGGCAGGACCTGCTGGTCAACCTGGCGATCAAGCCGACCTCGAGCATTCGCCTCGCGCGCCGCTCGATCAACAAGCGCGGAGAAGCCGTGACCGTGGAAACCCACGGCCGCCACGATCCCTGCGTCGGCATCCGCGCCACGCCCATCGCCGAGGCGATGCTGGCGCTGGTGCTCGCCGACCATGCGCTGAGACAGCGCGCGCAAAATGCCGATGTCAGCACGTCCACGCCGAAAATTCCCGCACACGTTTCCGCGACGGCGGTCGCGGCGAAGCACGCGGCGAAACCTGTGGACGATCCTGACCCGGACGAAGCCTAGATTGGGCAACACCGATCGCGTGCTTGCACGCGTGACCCCGTGAGGCGCGTGGTCAAGTATCCAGTCGTGTTGCCGTACTCTCGGTGGCACAGGCAAAAAGAGGCCCCTGACGCGCAGGGGCCGTAAGGGCAGAAACGAGCAAATCGCGACACACCCGAAGACGCGTCGCCCCGATCCGAAGTGCGGGTCCTAGTCCGGCCAAGGGAGGAGATCCCGGCCGTTTCGCCCCCGCGCCGGCCCGATATGGCGGAGAAATTCCGGAGCTCGCTCCTGGGCCGGTTACTGCGGATTCGATTCTTGACAGCCGCAGTTCCGCGAAGCTGTCATTTCATTCCAATTCTGCGCCAGAATGCCAAAAGCGCTTCAGCTTTTGGCCGCCGGTGGAGAGGCGTTGTGCCGCTCCGGGTCGAGCGGATTTGCCTCGGCCGGTATTGAAGTAACCTCCGTACGCATACGCGAGATACCCCCCCACAAATACGACGGCAAGGCACAAGCCCTTCGCAATTTCCACGATGTCGTCGGCGAACCCGTCCATCTCCATCGGTATTCTCCCGTGAAGCCCGAAAGCGTGGATCCTTCCTATTACCTCGCCCTGGATCCGGGGGCGCGCTGAATGCAGCTTAGGTTCGCGCTACTTGGTAGTGACCGTGGTCGTGGTCTGGTTGTTGTCGTTCGACGTAGACGCAGCAACGGCGACTGCGGCCACCGCCACCGCGGCGGCAACCATGCCGGCGGTAATGCCGCCTGCGGCCGCGCCGCTCGCGGCACCCGCGCCACCAGCACCGCCAGATCCCTGGCTTCCCTGGGTAGCCTGCCCCAACGCACTGGCGGCAACGAACATCGACGCAACAATTACGGCAAGCGCTTTTTTCATATATCCCCCTGGTATTCCGGTTCAATGGTGCTGATTCGGGCCCGGCCCGAGCCAGTGCTTTGATATTAGTCGCCCGAAGCGGCGAAACGCATCAGCCAAAAGGATGAAGCGGCGCGGATCCGAATAGATCGAACGGTCTAATCGCGGCGCCGACGAGTAGGGGCGGGCCAGCTTGATGTAAGCATTGCTGAAACAGGATATCCTGCCAACGCGCCAGCCATCCGATTTTTGCCATTCACACGTTTCGATCCATGCCTTTTCCGTACTGGCGTCTATCCGCCTTCTATTTCGCCTACTTCGCCTACGTCGGTGCCTTTGCTCCGTATTTCAGCCTGTATCTGGCTTCGCTCGGGCTGGCAGCGGCGCAGATAGGCGTGTTGCTGTCGCTGGGCTCATTGACACGGGTGGTCGGCCCGAATTTCTGGGGCTGGGTCGCGGACCGCACGCAGCGGCGTGCGCGCATCGTCAGCCTCACGCTGGCGCTGGGCGGCGCCTGCTTCGCCGGTTTCTTCTTCGTCCATTCGTTCTGGGGCTTGTTCGCCCTGCTTATTGCCACCGGGTTCTTCTCCAGCGCTTCCATGCCGCTGACCGAGTCGCTGACACTGTCGCACCTGCGCGGGGCGGTGAGCAGCTATGGATCGATCCGCCTGTGGGGCTCCGTGGGCTTCATCGTCACCGTGACGCTGATCGGTTATGCCCTGGATGCGCTGCCGGTGGCGAGCCTGCTGTGGATGGTGCTCGCGACCTACGCGCTGGGCTGGGCCTGCGCGCTCGCCGTCCCGGACGCCGCTGCCAGCGGCGACCACGCCGAGCCGGGACCGGTATGGAACATCGTGCGCAGGCCGGAAGTTGCAGCGCTGCTCGGCGCATGTTTCCTGATGAGCCTTGCGCATGGCCCGCTTTACGCCTTCTACTCGCTCTACCTCGTGGGCCACGGCTACAGCAAGGCCGCGGTGGGCTGGATGTGGAGCGTAGGCGTGATTGCCGAGATCCTGGTGTTCATGCTGATGCCGGCACTGATGCGCCGCCATTCGCTGTCGCTGATCCTGCGCGCGTGTTTTGCCGCCACCGCGCTGCGCTTCCTGATGATAGGCTGGGGCGTGGATTCCGTCCCGGTCCTGCTTGCGGCCCAGCTGCTGCACGCGCTGAGCTTCGGCGCCTACCATGCCGCAGCGGTCACCGCGATACACCACTGGTTTCAGGGGGCGCATCAGGTGCGCGGACAGGCGATCTATCTGTCGGTGTCGTTCGGGGCGGGCGGAGTGTGCGGAAGCGCGCTGGCCGGCCTCGGATGGGACAGCCTCGGGCCGGCATGGACGTTCAGCGCCGCGGCGTTCGCGGCGCTCGCAGGCTACGGCCTGCTGCAATGGAAAGTGCGCACTGCTGATATCTGAGCCCGGCGCCGCGATAGCCCTCGCCGGGAGCCCGGTTTTGCACCCGCCGTTCGCTCCAAATCCCTGTTTTGTGTGGCATAATTCGCAATTGACTAACGCGATTTCCGATCATGCCACAGACCCTGTATGACAAGCTCTGGGACAGTCATGTGGTGCACGTCGAGGACGACGGCACCGCGCTGCTCTATATTGATCGCCACCTGGTGCACGAAGTCACCAGTCCGCAGGCTTTCGAAGGCTTGCGCCTGGCCGGGCGCAAACCCTGGCGCGTCGATTCCATTGTGGCGACGGCGGATCACAACACCCCTACAACCGACTGGAACGAGGGCATCAAGGATCCGATATCGCGCCTGCAGGTCGAGACTTTGGACGCGAACATCCGCGAATACGGCGCCAAGGCCTATTTCCCGTTTCTCGACCGGCGCCAGGGAATAGTCCATGTGATCGGCCCGGAGCAGGGCGCGACCCTGCCCGGAATGACCGTGGTATGCGGTGATTCTCACACCAGCACGCATGGCGCCTTCGCCTGCCTCGCCCACGGCATCGGTACCTCGGAAGTCGAGCACGTGATGGCGACCCAGTGCCTGGTGCAGAAGAAAATGCAGAACATGCTGATCGCGGTAGAAGGCCCGCTGGCCCGGGGCGTAGGGGCGAAGGATATTGCGCTCGCCGTGATCGGAAAGATCGGTACTGCCGGCGGCACGGGCTGCGCCGTCGAATTTGCCGGGAGCAGCATTCGCGCGCTGAGCATGGAAGGGCGCATGACCCTGTGCAATATGGCGATCGAGGCCGGTGCGCGCGCCGGCATGGTGGCCGTGGACGACACCACCGTCGCCTATCTCAAAGGGCGGCCGTTTGCACCCGGCGGCGATAGCTGGAATCGCGCCGTAGCCTATTGGCGCACGCTGATCTCCGATCCGGGCGCGCAATTTGACCGCGTGGTGCGTCTCGATGCGCGTGAAATCCGGCCGCAGGTCACCTGGGGTACTTCGCCCGAGATGGTGGTGCCGGTGGATGCGCGCGTGCCCGACCCGGACAAGGAGAAGGATCCGACGCGGCGCGAAGGCATGGAGCGTGCTTTGGTCTATATGGGGCTGAAGCCGAATACGCGCATCGAGGACATACGCCTGGACAAGGTGTTCATCGGATCATGCACCAATTCGCGCATCGAGGATTTGCGCGCGGCAGCGGCGGTGGTGCGCGGCAAGCACGTCGCCGCCAGCATCCGGCTCGCGATGGTCGTGCCGGGCTCGGGTCTGGTCAAGGCGCAAGCCGAGCAGGAAGGGCTGGACCGAATCTTCAGGGAATCGGGTTTTCAGTGGCGTGAGCCTGGTTGCTCCATGTGCCTCGCGATGAACGCCGACCGACTCGAGCCGGGAGAGCGCTGCGCCTCGACCTCGAACCGCAACTTCGAGGGCCGCCAGGGTGCGGGGGGGCGCACCCATCTGGTGAGTCCGGAAATGGCGGCTGGTGCCGCAATTGCCGGACATTTCGTCGACGTACGCAACTGGAGATAGGGGGCTGCCGTGCGCAACACCGATATGCTTCTGCTTGCGCTGCTGGTGGCGCTGGCTTTGAGCGCCTGCAATACGCTGCAGGGCGTGGGCAAGGATCTGAAACAGGGCGGCGAAGCCATCGAGCGTGCCGCGAAAAAATAGGCCATGGAAAAATTCAACGTACTGAACGGAATCGTCGCGCCGCTTGACCGCGGCCGAAGGACCGCCCGCGCTGCTGCGCGCGCTTGCGCGGGCAGTTGGAGAAACTGAGTCTCATGGAAAAATTTACTGTATTGAACGGAATCGTGGCGCCGCTCGATCGTGCCAATGTGGACACCGACGCCATCATCCCCAAGCAGTTCCTGAAATCGATCAAGCGCTCGGGCTTTGGCCCCAACCTGTTCGATGCATGGCGCTACAAGGACGTGGGCGAGCCGGGCATGGACAACGCGAAGCGGCCGCTCGATCCGGATTTCGTGCTCAATCAGCCGCGCTACAAGGGCGCGGCCATACTGCTCGCGCGCAAGAATTTCGGCTGCGGCTCGAGCCGCGAGCACGCGCCCTGGGCGCTGCAGGATTATGGCTTTCGCGCGATCATCGCACCTTCGTTTGCCGACATCTTCTACAACAATTGCTTCAAGAACGGGCTCCTGCCGATCGTGCTCAACGAGCTGCGCGTGGATCAGCTGTTTCACGACGTCAATGCGTTTCCCGGCTACAAGCTGACCGTCGATCTGCCGCGCCAGCTCGTGCTTACGCCAGACGGCGCGACGCAGATTGCATTCGACGTAGACGCGCACCGCAAGCACTGCCTCGTCAACGGGCTCGACGACATCGGACTGTCGCTGCTGCAGGCCGACAAGATCCGCGCATTCGAGGCGCGCCGGCGCGCCGAGCAGCCGTGGCTGTTCGGCTGACGGCGATCAAAGGAAGAAAATGAAAATAGCGGTGCTTCCCGGCGACGGGATCGGATCCGAAATTATCGCGCAGGGGCTCAAGGTGCTGAACGCGCTGAGCGCTGATGGCCTGAAGCTCGAAATTGAGCAGGCGCCGGTCGGCGGTGCCGCCTATGATGTGTCCGGCGATCCCCTGCCTGCGGCGACGCTCAAACTTGCGCGCGAAGCCGACGCCATACTCTTTGGCGCAGTTGGTGGCTGGCAGTACGACCAGCTGCCGCGGGCAAAGCGCCCGGAGCAGGCGATTCTGGGACTGCGCAAGGAACTGGGACTGTTCGCGAATCTGCGGCCGGCGAAGGTTTTTCCCGAACTGGCGGAGGCGTCGACGCTGCGGCCCGAAGTGGTGGCGGGGATGGATATCCTGATCCTGCGCGAGCTCACTGGCGACATCTATTTCGGACAACCGCGCGGGGTGCGCAAGCTGGACAATGGCGAGCGCGAGGGCTTCGACACCATGCGCTACAGCGAATCGGAAATCCGGCGCATCGCGCACGCGGGATTTCGCGCTGCGATGAAGCGCGCGAAAAAACTGTGCTCGGTGGACAAGAGCAACGTGCTCGAAACTTCGCAGCTGTGGCGCGAGGTCGTGATCGAGGTCGCGCGGGAATATCCGGGCGTGGAACTGTCGCACATGTACGTCGACAACGCGGCGATGCAGCTGCTGCGCGACCCCAGGCAGTTCGATGTGATGGTCACGGGCAATATGTTCGGCGACATCCTTTCGGACGAGGCGTCCATGCTTACCGGCTCGATCGGCATGCTGCCCTCGGCCTCGCTCGATGCGAACAACAAGGGCCTGTACGAGCCAATCCACGGGTCGGCGCCAGACATTGCCGGCAAGGATCTGGCGAACCCGCTTGCGACCATACTGTCGGCGGCGATGATGCTGCGCTACAGCTTCAACCAGGACCAGGTCGCAAACCGCATAGAGGCGGCGGTGGCAAAGGTGCTGGCGCGCGGGCTGCGCACGGCGGATATTCATCGGCCGGGAACGCAGCGGGTCGGCACTGCGCAGATGGGCGATGCCGTGGTGGCGGCGTTATAGCCGGCGCCGGGACCGGGGCGCCTACTGCGGCAGGGCGACACCGCTGGAGCGTCATCCTTCCCCCTCGTTCGCCCAGGGTTTAGAATTGCATTGTTAATCTCAGGAAGATAGTCATGAAAAAGATAGGCTTTGTGGGCTGGCGCGGTATGGTGGGTTCGGTATTGATGGACCGCATGCAGGCGGAAAGCGATTTTGCGCTCATCGATCCGGTGTTTTTCACCACATCGAATATAGGCGGCAAGGGGCCGCGCGAAAGCAAGGAGCCGCTCAAGGACGCGAAATCCATCGCCGACCTGAAGCAGATGGATGCGATCGTCACCTGCCAGGGTGGCGATTACACCAATGAGGTTTTTCCGAAGCTGCGCGCGAGCGGCTGGGACGGCTATTGGATCGATGCGGCCTCGGCGCTGCGCATGAAGGACGACGCAGTCATCATTCTGGATCCGGTGAACCTGCAGGTGATCGAGGACGCCCTCGCGCGCGGCGTGAAGAACTACATCGGCGGCAACTGCACCGTCAGCCTGATGCTGATGGCGTTGCACGGCCTGTTCCGGGAAGGCCTGATCGAGTGGATGACCGCGATGACCTACCAGGCGGCGTCGGGCGCCGGCGCGCAGAACATGCGCGAGCTGCTGGCGCAGATGGGCGCGGCGCACGCTTCGGCCGGCGCACTGCTTGCGGACCCGGCATCCGCGATTCTCGAGATCGACCGCCGCGTGGCCGATACACTGCGCGGCGACGCGCTGCCCAAGGAGCATTTCGGCGTTGCGCTTGCCGGCAGCCTGATTCCCTGGATCGACAAGGAAATGGACAACGGCCAGAGCCGCGAGGAATGGAAAGGGCAGGCCGAAGGCAACAAGATTCTCGGGCGCGCAGACCGGCCGATTCCGATCGATGGCCTTTGCGTGCGCATCGGCGCCATGCGCTGCCACAGCCAGGCGCTCACGATCAAGCTCACGCGCGACCTGCCCTTGACCGAAATCGAGGCGCTGCTGGCGTCGGCCAACGACTGGGTGAAAGTAATACCGAACACGCGTGCGGCCAGCATGCGCGAGCTCACGCCCGCTGCAGTGACCGGCAGCCTGAGCGTGCCGGTAGGCCGGCTGCGCAAGCTCAACATGGGCGGCGAATACCTGTCCGCATTCACTGTCGGCGACCAGCTGCTGTGGGGTGCGGCTGAGCCCTTGCGCCGCATGTTGCGCGTTTTGCTTGCGCGGGAAGCCGAAATGACGGCGCCTAAGGCTGCAAGGGCGAACACCGGGGTCGCCGTCTGATCCTGGCCGTGGGCCGCTTTTTGGTTGAAAAATATCCGGCTTGAGGCGCTTTCATCACAAGAAAGATTAGCTTGCAAGGCTAAGGCTATGATGTTAATTTAGTTAGTCCACAAACGTCTTCAGGGGTGGAAGGTGGGTAAATCCGTCATAAGAATAAGCGCGTTAGCCTTGGCGTTGTTGTTGCTGCCGTCTTTGGCGGTGGCCGCTGGGTTGGGCAAGCTGACTGTGCTTTCTGGCCTGGGACAGTCATTGAGGGCGGAGATCGAACTGCTCGCCACGGAAAAAGGCGAAGCGGACAATCTGAGCGTGCGCCTGCCGTCCGCCGACGCATTCCGAAAAGCCAACATCGAGTATAGCGGCGCGCTGCTTTCGATCAAATTCACCATCGAGCAGCGCGGCGCAGGCCGCCACGTCGTCGTTCTGAGTTCGACGCAGCCGATCAACGAGCCCTTCCTCGACATGCTGGTGGAACTGGACTGGAACACCGGCCGCCTGGTGCGCGAGTACACCTTCCTGCTTGACCCGCCCGAATACAAAGCGCCCATGCCCGCGCCTGCGATTGCCGCGCCCGTGGCAGCGGCGCCGGCGATCAAGTCCGTGGAAATGCCCAAGCCGGTGCCGCAGGCGGCGCGCGCGCCGGCCGCCGAGCGGCCGATGGCGGCTGCAGCGCCGGCGTCGGCCAGAGCAGCGCCCAAGCCCGCGCCGGCAAACGCGAGCAAGAGCTATCAGATCAAGCAAGGCGATACGCTCACCAAGATCGCCAGCGCCAACAAGCCCGACAGCGTCAGCCTGCCGCAGATGCTGATCGCCTTGTATCGCAGCAATGCGGACGCATTCGACGGCAACAACATCAACCGCATGCGCGCCGGCAAGATCCTCAATATTCCCGACGCGAACGCAGCCGCGGCGGTCGATCCGGACGAGGCCGCGCGCACGGTGCTGGCGCAGGGCAGCGAGTTCAACGACTACCGGCGCAAGCTGGCTGCTGCTGCAGCAACCGGGCCCGAACGCGCGGACAGGCAAGGCCAGCGCGCGAGCGGCAAGATTACGGCGCGAGTGGAAGAAAAGCCGACAGCGGCCAAGGAAGCCAAGGACCAGCTCAAGCTTTCCAGATCGGAGGGGCCGGGCAATGCCGGTGGTGCGAAGCGCGACCAGCAGGGAATTCAGGAAGACCTGGTCGCCGCGCAAAAGGCCCTGAAGGAAGCGAACGAGCGCATCGCATTGCTGGAAAAGAACGTGCAGGACATGCAGAAACTGCTCGCGCTGAAGAGCCAGGCGGGTGCGCAGCTGCAGCAGCAATCCGCCAACGCCGGCACCGCAGCCAAGGCGCCTGAGCCTGCCAAGACCGCCGCGCCTGCCACGGCGCCGGAGCCGGCGAAAGCCGCCGCGCCGGCCAAAACCGAGGAAGCGGCAAAGGCCGCGCCGGCGCCGCCCAAACCGGTGCCGCCCAAGGCCCCGGCGAAGAAGGTCGTGCCGCCTCCGCCGCCTCCGCCGGAACCGAGCCTGATCGACGAAATCCTCAGCAATGAACTCGCATTGTACGGCGGCGGCGCCGGCCTGCTGTTGCTGTTCATCGGTTACGGGTACTACGCCTGGAAACGCAAGAAGACGCTGCAGCAAATAGAGAGCAGCAGCGTAATGGCCGCGCCCGAATTCCCAGCGGACTCCGTATTCGGCGCGGCGGGCGGCGCCAAGGTCGATACCGACCAGGGCGAGGTGCAGGCCGAATTCGGGCCGAGCGGCGCCGCCACCGCCGATGCCGAGGAAGTCGACCCCATTGCTGAAGCGGACGTCTACATGGCCTACGGCCGCGATGCCCAGGCCGAGGAAATTCTCAAGGACGCGCTGAGCAAGAACCCGTCACGTCAGGCGCTTCGGGTCAAGCTGCTTGAAATCTACGCCAATCGCAAGGATGCCCAGGCATTCGAGGCGGTGGCAGCCGAGCTGCACGCGGCTACCGACGGCGAGGGGCCGGAGTGGGTCAAAGCAGCTGCGCTTGGCGCGCAGCTCGACCCGGGCAATCCCCTTTACGGGGGCGCTGCCGCGCCGAGCGAAACCGGGGCCGGTGTAAGCGATACGCAACCTGTAAGCGGTGAGCAAGCCGGGCTGGACGGCGGTGGCATGGGCGAAACCTCGCCGGGCCTTGATTTCGATCTGGGCCTGGGCGAGGCGGCGCAGCCAGAGGCGGTTGCCGCAGCAGCGACTGCTTCGGATGTAACCGCCGATCTGGGATTCGACCTGGATCTGGGCGGCGAGGTGAAGAAAGGCGAAGTCGCGCCGCAGGAAGCGCCGGCCGCGCCCATCGCATCGGATATAGAGTTCAAGGCGGCCGAAGCGCCGTCGGATGCTGCCGCATCCATAGATTTCGATTTTGAACTGCCTGCTTCGGGCGAGTCGGCGCAGACGCCAGCGCCCGCCGAAGCCGCAGCGCCCGCCGCCGAGGAGCCGCAAGCCGCTGCAGCCGAGGGCGGCATCGACTTCGATTTTAATCTGGAGCTGCCGGAGCAGAAGGAAGAAGCGCCGGCGGCGCCGCTCGACCTGTCTTCGATCAGCCTGGATCTGGGGGAGCCGGGTGAGGCGATACCTGCTGCGGACGCTCATTGGCAGGAGGTGGCGACAAAGCTTGACCTGTCCAAAGCCTACCAGGAGATGGGTGACAAGGACGGCGCGCGGGAACTGCTCAACGAAGTCCTGAAAGAAGGCGATGCTGCCCAGCAGGAGCAGGCAAAAACGATGCTCGCGGCCCTGGGCTGATACTTCCGGGTATCGAACTGACCCCGGGGCTTGCCCCGGGGTTTTGTTTTTTTGGAGGGCCTGTATCCTGAGAGGGCATGAGCGCCAGGCGGCGCCCGACCACGGCGCGATCCATCTGGAGGCTCGCCGCAAACGCCGCGCCTGGAACCAGTCTCCACGGACAGCATCATGAAAATCGCGATCGGAATCGAATATGACGGCAGCCGCTTCCACGGCTGGCAGTCGCAGCCTTCGGGCAATACCGTCCAGGATCAGCTGGAGCGCGCGCTCGCTAGTATCGCCGGAGAGCCGATTCGACTGGCTGCGGCAGGGCGCACCGATGCCGGCGTGCATGCCCTGGCCCAGGTGGCGCATTTCGAGACCGCCGCGGTGCGCCCGCAATCGGCCTGGGTGCGCGGCGTCAACACGCTGCTCGAGCAGGCGGTGGCGGTGCAATGGGCGGCGCCCGTGGCGGAAGATTTTCATGCGCGCTACTCCGCCATATCGCGCAGCTATCGCTACGTGCTCTACAACCATCCGGTGCGGCCGGCGCTGCACCATGGCCGGGTCGGCTGGTTTCATCTGCCGCTGGATGCGGAGGCGATGCGCGCGGCATTGGACAT
>JAAOZY010000056.1 GCA_012274205.1 Betaproteobacteria bacterium | reverse complement strand
GAGGAAGTGAAGCGCGGCGGGTGGCAGGCCGGCGGTTTCCCCGTCGAAATGCCGGCGATGTCGCTGTCGGAGCCATTCCAGAAGCCGACCACCATGATGTACCGCAACTTCCTCGCGATGGAAACGGAGGAATTGCTGCGCTCCTATCCCGCCGACGGCGCGGTGCTCATGGGCGGCTGCGACAAGACCACGCCGGCGCTGCTGATGGGCGCGATCAGCATGAACCTTCCCGCGATTTTCATGCCTGCAGGCCCGATGCTGCGCGGCAACTGGGGCGGCGCGACCCTGGGCTCGGGCTCGGACACCTGGAAATACTGGGCCGAGCTGCGCGCCGGCAACATCACCGAGAAAGACTGGCAGGAAATCGAACAGGGCATCGCGCGCTCGCCGGGGCATTGCATGACCATGGGCACCGCCTCGACCATGACCAGCGCCGCCGAAGCGATGGGCTTCACCCTGCCGGGCGCGGCGTCGATTCCCGCGCCCGACTCGCGCCACGCGGCGATGGCGACGCTCACCGGCAAGCGCGCGGTGGACATGGTGTGGGAAGACCTGAAGCCGCGCGATATTCTCGACGCGGATGCGGTCCACAACGCGGTGACCGCGGTGCTCGCAATCGGCGGCTCGACCAACGCCATCGTGCACCTGATCGCACTCGCGCGCCGCGCCGGCGTGAAGCTCGACCTCGATTTGTTCGATGCACTCGCGCGCAAGACACCGCTGCTGGCCAACATCCGGCCCTCGGGGAAGTATCTGATGGAAGACTTCTACTACGCCGGCGGCCTGCGCGCCGTGCTGAAGAATCTCGGCGGCCTGATCAAGGCCGGCGCCGTGACCGTCAACGGCAGGACCATGGGCGAGAACATCGCCGATGCCAAGGTGTTCGACGCAGACATCATCCGCTCCATCGACCAGCCCCTGGTCGAGTCCGACAGCCTGGCGGTGCTGCGCGGCAACCTCGCCCCCGACGGCGCGGTGATCAAGCCGCCCGCGGCCGAGGCGCAGCTGCATCAGCATACGGGACGCGCGGTGGTGTTCGCCGACTACAACGACATGGCCGCGCGCATCGACGATCCGGAGTTGCCGATCGATAAGGACTCGGTGATCGTGCTCAAGCACGCCGGGCCCCTCGGCGGCCCGGGCATGCCCGAATGGGGCCAGCTGCCGATCCCGCAAAAGCTGCTGAAGCAAGGCGTGCGCGACATGGTGCGCATTTCGGACGCGCGCATGAGCGGCACTTCCTACGGCGCCTGCGTGCTGCACGTTGCGCCCGAATCGTTCATCGGCGGGCCGCTGGCGCTGGTGCAGGACGGCGACCTAATCGAACTCGACGTGCCCGGGCGCAAACTGAACCTTAAAATCAGCGACGCGGAACTCGCCCGGCGCAAGGCCGCGTGGAAAGCGCCCGCGCCGCGCTACGAGCGCGGCTACGGCGCGGCATTCTCGCAGCACATCACCCAGGCGAACGAGGGCTGCGATTTCGATTTCCTCGAAGCCGGCGCGGAGACGCCGGATCCGGAGATTCACTGATATCGCGCCGGCCGCGCGGCCGAGCCCGGGCATATTTACGGCGCGACCGGGCGTATCCCAAGGCCCGTGCAAGGCGCTGCGTGAGACCTGCCGCGCGCCCGCCATCCGCGGATCCGAACCGCCTGCCTTGTTCCGGGGACTTGAAATCTGCCGCGCCTGCCCAATTTACGTAGCTAGGACGGCCTGCGCCGTCGTTATTGCCGTAATCAAAGGAGGCTAGCATGTACTATCGTTCGCAGTTCCCGCGCGACCCGTTCGCCGAACTCGACCGCCTGCAGCGCGAAATGCAGGAGACCTTCGATCTGTCTCCGAGCATCCGCGGTCTGGCCCGCGGCAGCTTCCCCGCCATCAATGTAGGCGGGACGCCGCGCTCGGTCGAGATCTACGCCTTCGCGCCGGGCATCGATCCCGCCAGCATCGACGTGCAGTTGGAGAAGGGCACGCTCACCGTCGCCGGCGAGCGCAAGGAAGTGGAAGTACCGGAACAGGCCACCATGCACATCAACGAGCGCTTCGCCGGCAGGTTCCGCCGCGTGATCACCCTGCCCGACGATGTCGATTCCGAGTCCATCGACGCCAAGTACCGCGACGGCCTGCTGCATATCGTGATCCAGCGCAAGCAGGAAGCGCAGCCGCGGCGCATCGCCATCAAGTAATCAGGAGCAGACCATGAACATGAATGAAAGCGCTCAAGTCGCCAAGGCCGCGGAAAGCGCGCGCAAGGAGTCAGCCATGCTGCCGCCGGTGGATGTGATCGAGGATAGCGGCGGCATCACGCTCTACGCCGATCTGCCGGGCGTGCCCAAGGACAAGCTCAGCCTGCAGGTTGAGGCCGACACCCTCACCATCGAAGGCGAAGTCGCCATGGAAGTGCCGCAGGGCATGGAAGCCACCCACATCGAAGTGAGCCTGCCGCGCTACCGGCGCGTGTTCACCCTGTCGAAAGAACTGGACACGCAAAGGGTCAACGCGGAGTTCAACCAGGGACAGCTCAAGCTGCGCATTCCGAAAGCCGAGCACGCCAAGCCGCGGCGCATCGAAGTCAAGGTGAACTGAAAGCGCGCGACGGCGCAGCACGCCGGCGCAGCAGCCCGAAACGAAGCTTTCGCGCTGCTGCGCCGCCGCCTAGCCGCCCTCGATTTTCGGGATGAAGTAGATCTCGCAGCCTGGCCGCAGCGCGTGAGGGTAGGCGACCTCGTGGATTTCGCCGTCGATGGCGACCGAGGTCTCTTGTTCCAGAAATTCGCCCAGGCCGGGGTAGCGCGCCTCCAGCGCGCGGATAACGTCGAGCAGGGTGTCTGCCTCGATGTCGAACTCTTTCGCGCCGCCGGTGTACTGAGCGCCATCGGCGCTGGCGAGCACTACCCGCGCCGGGGTCTGCGCGCCGGCCTCAGTCATGGCCGCCCGCGTCGAGCGCGGCCAGCACCTTGGGCGGCGACATCGGCAAATCGGTGAGGCGCCGGCCGATCGCATTGTTGATCGCATTCGCCACCGCCGCCATCGGCGGGACGATGTTGACTTCGCCCACGCCTTTCACGCCGTAGGGGTGGTTCGGGTTCGGCACTTCGACCAGCACCGCCTCTATCATCGGCAGGTCGGAGGCGACCGGAATGCGATAATCGAGAAAGCCCGCGTTCGTCAGCCGTCCGGCGGCATCGTAGATGTATTCCTCATTCAGGGCCCAACCTATGCCCTGCGCGACGCCGCCCTGGATCTGCCCCTCGACATAGCTCGGGTGGATGGCGCGGCCTACATCCTGTGCGGCGACGAAGCGCAGGATTTTCACCTGGCCGGTTTCGGGGTCGACCTCGACGTCGCAGAATTGGGTGGCGAAACCGGGCGCCTGGCCACCGGCATTGACCGAAGCGGAGGCGCTGATCGGGCCGCCGGTCAGCGCCCGCTTGGCCACGATCGCCTTGAGCGACAGCGGCTCGAATGCGCCGGTGTTCTTGCCGGTGTAGCGGGCACCGCCGTCGTCCCACACCACCTCGTCCGCACCCACCTTCCAAGTCATTGCGGCGCGCGCGCGCAACTCGTCGATCACCTTGTTGCAGGCGGTGACCACGGCGATGCCAGTGGCGAAGGTCACGCGCGAGCCATTGGTGGTCGCGGTAAAGCCGACCGAGGCGGTATCGGCGATGATGGGCCGCAGCTTGTCGTAATCTATGCCCAGGGTCTCGGCCGCCATGATTGCCATCGACGCGCGCGAGCCGCCGATGTCCGGGCTGCCGGTCGCGACCAGCACCGTTCCGTCCTCGTTCACATGCACGGTCGCGCTCGATTCCCCGCCGGCATTGAACCAGAAGCCGGAGGCGACGCCGCGCCCCTGGTTCTTGCCCAACGGCGCGCTGTAGCCGGGATGGCGCAGTATCGCCTGTATGGTTTCGGCGTAGCCATGATGCGCGTGCTTGGGCCCATAGATGGTCGGCGTTCCCGGCTTGGCTGCGTTGATCAATCTGAACTGCAGCGGATCCATGCCTATCCTGGCTGCGGCCGCGTCCAGCGTGCTCTCCACCGCAAACGCCGAGATCGGCGAGCCCGGCGCGCGGTAGGCGGCTGCTTTCGGCCGGTTGGACACCACGTCGTAACCCACGGTGCGCACATTGGCGATGTCGTAGAGCGAGAAGCAGCACATGCAACCGTTCATCACCGGCGAGCCGGGGAAGGCGCCGGCCTGATACTTGAACACGCCGTCGGCGGCGACGATCCTGCCGTCTTTTTTCACGCCGATCTTGACCGTCATGGACGAGCCGGAAGCGGGTCCGGTCGCCATGAAGACTTCCTCGCGGCTGAGCACGATCTTCACCGGATGGCCGGACTTGCGCGCGAGTACCACGGCCAGCGGTTCGATATAGACCACGGTCTTGCCGCCGAAGCCGCCGCCGATCTCCGCCGGGTGCACGCGCAGATCGCCGATGTCCATGCCCACCAGCCGCGCGGCGTACGCGCGTACCATGAAGTGGCCCTGGCTCGAGGCCCACAGCTCGGCCTGACCGTCGCTGTCGCAGCGCGCGAGGCAGCCCTGCGGCTCGATGTAGCCCTGGTGCACCGGTGCGGTGCTGAAGCTCATTTCCACGATTTCGTCGGCTTCGGCGAAGCCGTCCTCGGGTTCGCCCAGTTTGAACTCGGCGCGCTTCGAAATATTCGAGGGCCGCGTCGGCGCCGGTTCGACTAGGCGCGTGATCATGTCCTCGAACAGCAGCGGCGCGTCCGGCCGCATCGCCGCCTCGACGTCGATGACATGCGGCAGCACTTCGTAGTCGACCTCGATCAAGCGCAGCGCGGCCTCGGCAATGGCCTTGCTGGTCGCTGCGACAGCGGCGACGGCATGGCCGACGTAGAGGACTTTCTCGCGCGCCAGGGTATTGCGCGTCATGTGCCAGAAGTTCTGGGTGATGCGCTCGGGGCCGAGATATTCGAACTTCTGTTCGGGCAGGTCCGCCGAAGTCATCACTGCCTTGACACCGGGCAGCGCCAGCGCTTTCGCTGTGTCGATCGCGCGGATGCGCGCATGCGCATGGGGCGAGCGCAGGACCTTTCCCCACAGCATGCCCGGCAGCGCGAAGTCGGCGCCATAGCGGGCGAGTCCCGTGACCTTGGGCACGCCGTCGGGGCGTACCGGGCGCGTGCCGACCAGTTTCAGCGCTTTTTCCGGCTTGGCTGCCTTGGTGTCCATGCTCAGTTCCCCCGCATTTCGCGCGCCGCATCGAGCACTGCGTCGATGATCTTGTTGTAGCCGGTGCAGCGGCACAGGTTCCCCGCAAGCCAGTAGCGCACTTCTTCCTCGCTCGGATCGGGGTTGCGCTCGAGCAGCGCGCGCGCGGCGACCAGGACGCCGGGCGTGCAAATGCCGCACTGCAGTGCCGCGTGTTCGAGAAACTTGCGCTGCAGCGGATGCAGGCGCTCGCCCTCGGCCATGCCCTCGATCGTCGCTATCGCCTTGCCCTGCGCTTCGACGCCGAGCACCAGGCAGGCGCACACCAGGCGCCCGTCCAAAGTGACGCTGCACGCGCCGCAGTCGCCGGTGCCGCAGCCTTCCTTGGTGCCGGTGAGCTGCAGTTCGTCGCGCAACACGTCGAGCAGCGTCTGTTGCGTCTCGCACAGAAACTCGACAGCGTTGCCGTTGATCGTGGTCGTCACATGATGCTTGGCCATCAGTTCTGCTCCCGGGCTCGGGCCAGCGCAATGCCGGCGGCGCGGCGCGCCAGCACGCCGGCGATCTTGATGCGGAATTCGCGCGTTCCGCGCTTGTCGTCGATGGGCTTGCACGCGGCGCGCGCGGCAGCGGCCAGGCGTTCGAGCGCGGCGGCGTCGACCGTGCTGCCGATCAGCGCGGCCGCCGCCTGCGGCAGCAGCAGGGCGCGCTCGGCGACGGCGCCCAGGCTGACGCGCGCCCGGCTGCACACGCCCTGCGCATCCAGCGCCAGGCTGACCCCGGCGCCGACTACCGCGATGTCCATTTCGGTGCGCGGCGTAAACCGGAGATAGGCGTCGCCGGAACGCGGCGCGCGCTGCGGCAGCAGGAAGGAGGCGAGGATCTCGCCGCTGGTCAGCGTCGTCTTTCCCGGCCCGAGGACGACATCTTCGACGCGCGCCTCGCGCCGCCCGCCGGGCCCGACGATGCTTGCAATCGCGCCCGCGGCGATCAGTGCCGGAACGCTGTCCGCGGCGGGCGAGGCGTTGCACAGATTGCCGCCCACGGTGGCGCGCCCCTTCACCTGGACCGAGCCGATCAGCCTGAGCGCGTCCGCCACGCCGGGCGAGGTGTGCGTGAACGCCTCATGCTCGAGCAGTTCCATGCAGCTCAGCGCCGCGCCGAAGCGAAGCCCGCCGTTCTCGGCGGCGATCGCGCGCAGCTCCGCAATGCGCTTGACGTCGAGCAGCAGCTGCGGATCGACGCGGCCACCGCGCACCTGGATCAGCAGGTCGGTGCCACCAGCGAGCACGCGCGCAGTGCCATTGGCGCCGGCGAGCAGCGCAACGGCGTCCTCCAGCGTCGCGGGCGCCCGATAAAGCATTTCGCTCATTTCGCTTCCTCAGACCGGTGTGCCGTCCATGGAGTACCCGCCATGGCAATCCCCCCACGGCATAACCGCCTGCGCGTGCCGGCGATGCCAGACGCGCCGCTACTCCTGTTTCGGGAGTCTGCCACACCAAGGCTCCAGTTCCGGCTTCAATGAAATCGCAGTCCGGAATTGTAAGCCATACGAGAAACCGGGATTCGCCGCACCCGGCTGATGGCTACCGCGACTTAGGGTCTGTAACAAAAGGATCTTTGTTACGGGTTCTTAGAGCATTTGGTCGAGGCGTTCGCCTGTTTGAGGTAAGCGATCAGGTCTGCGCGCTCTTTCCTATCGCCGATCCCGGCGTAGCCCATCGCCGTGCCTGGCATGGCTTTCAGCGGATTGGGGCTCAAACGCACGCGCATGGCAGCGCGAAAGGCGGGGGAAACTGTCCTGAGGCGCGAGCGCTGCGGAGCAGCGCGAATTCGGCGCCGAATGGCCGGCCCGGGTCGGCCGGATCCTCATCGACGAGGCGGACAAGCCCGCCTTGGTCCTCGTAACGGCCGCCGGTCCCGAACATTCCGTCCGCCAGGCTATTCCTGGCGCGCGTCGTTCGTCAGGGTTCCATGCGCGGCGCGTGCGCGATCGCGCTTGCCCAGGAACATAGGCAGGCTGCGGGCAAGCGCGTGCACCGGTCCGATGAAAGTGATCAGCCAAGCCAGCAGATCAGTCGCTGCTTCGCGTTGCGCGCACGCCGATGTAGCCCTTGATTGCCGCGATCACGAGCGGGACCGCGCCGAAGAGGATGAATACCAGATCGCCCGGGAGGCGCAGCCATTCGATCAATCGCGCGGTTGCAGCGCCCGTGTACGCCAGGCTGCGGGCGTGCCAATAGCCGTGCTGAACCACATCCCATACCTGCAGCACGCCACCGGGGAACAGGTTCATCGCGACCATCATCAATAGGCCGATGTTGGTGCCCCAGAAGCCGAGCTTGACGTATTTTTCCATGCCCGCCCAACGGATCTCGTCGCTTGTCTGGCGCAGCACGAACACCATCATCGCGAGGGCCAGCATGCCGAACACACCCATCAGCGCGGCGTGGCCATGGTTGGGGGTGAGAATGGTGCCGACTTCGTAGTAGCTCACGATCGGCAGGTTGATCAGGAAGCCGAACATGCCGGCACCGACGAAATTCCAGAAGCCCACCGACATCAGGAAATAGAACGCCCATTTGTGCGGAACGGCGATCGGCTTGCCGCATATATCGCACTGGCCGCGGGTAGTGTGCACGAAGTGCCAGGCATCCAGCGTGAGCAGCGTCAGCGGCACCACTTCCAGCACCGAGAACATCGCCGACATCGCCATGTTGAACTGGGTTTGGCCGGTGAAATACCAGTGGTGGCCGGTCCCGATCAGGCCGCCAAGGAAGTACAGGATGGCATCCAGGTAAATCACCCGCAAGGCGGTATTGCGACGCGTCAGGCCGAGTTGAAAGAACAGCAGCGCAACGACCGTGGTGGCGAAGAATTCGAAGTAGCCCTCCACCCACAGATGGATGATCCAGAAACGCCAGGTGTCGACGACGGTGAAATTGGTTTTGGCGCCGTAGAACAGCGCCGGCAGGTAGAACACCGGGATCGCCAGCGACGCGTACAGGAACATGCGTGCCAGCGGGCGCGCCTGCGGATCGGCCACTGCGCGCGGCCGCGCCAGCCACCACAGAAGCGCGAACCAGGCCAGCAAGCCGGCCACCAACAGATACTGCCAGAAGCGGCCGATCTCCAGGAATTCCCAGCCCTGGTTGCCGAACCAGAACCACCAGTCGCCGAGCAGGCCGCTCATGCCCAGCCATTCTCCAAGCAGGCTGGCACCTATGACCAGCGCGAACGCCGCGAACAGCAGGTGGACGGCGCTGGCGAGCCACCGCGGCTCGTCGGCGCGCAGCGAGCGTGCGAGGAACAAGGCGGCCGCCACGTACGCGGTGGCGATCCAGAAAATCGCGGTCTGCAAATGCCAGGTGCGCAGCAGATTGCTGGGGAAAATGTTTTCCAGCTGGAAGCCGTAGAAACTGCCGGGATCGGCGCGAAAGTGGGCGGTCCCGCTGCCGACCAGGGTTTGCACCAGGAACAACAGCGCCACGACCACGAAAAATTTCACCAGCGCGCGCTGCCCGGCGCTCGCCTGCCCCGGAATCATTTGCGGGTGGACGTGATGGCCGCGCCTGACCCAGCCCAGATTGTCGTATCTGCCGAACGCCAGCAGCACGGCGGCGACGCCGGCGAGAAATACGAGCAGGCTCAGGGCGCTCCACAGCAATGCGCCGGGAGTCGGCCGGTTGCCGACGTCGGGATCGTAGGGGAAGTTGTTGGTATAGGAGAAGTCCTCGCCCGGACGATTGGCGACCGATACCCACGCCGCCCAGGTGATGAACGCGGTGAGTTGATGCAACTCCGCGGGATCGGTGATCAGATCGGGCTTGAGGCCGCCATTGCCGACGGGATCGTGGAAGTAACGCGCCCAGTAATCGATCTGGCTGCGATAAGCCTCGGCTTGCGGCCCCGTCAAATGCAGCGTGTCGCTGGCTGCGTCGTAGCGGTTGGTCTTCAGCGTCACGGCGACTTCGCTGCGTATCGCCGCCATTTGGATCGGCGTCAGCGCCGCCAGCGGCTGGCCGTATTGCCGCTGCGCCAGCGCCGCCGCGGTGTCCTCACCCATGCGGTGCAATGCTTCAGCGGAATAGTCCGGCCCAAGGTAGGCGCCATGGCCCCAGATGGTGCCGTTGTCCATCAGACCGTAGCGCAGGAACAAGGCTTGGCCGTTGCTGATGTCCTCGCCGGTAAACAGGCTGGTGCCGCTCGCGTCGACGATACGCGCCGGAATCGGCGGCGCATTGCGATAGGCCAGCAAGGTGATGGCGATCAGGCCGGCAAGGCCGAGCACCATCACGATCATTACCGAGCGTACCCACCACGGCGACAGCGGCGATTCGTCCGCTGCGCTTCCGGTTTGTGCCGCATCGCTCATAGTGGTCTCTCCCGACAAGGATGGTCAGCGCCCGCATAAGGTGGGCGCGGGCAGGCTGAAAATCAAGGAACGAACAAGGCGTAAGCTAAAGACTGCCCGCGAACAATTTACGGCCGAATTTTGCCCTGAACCGACGATGCCGCCGCGAGCATCGCAAGCGCGAATCTTTCTGGATGTCATCGCCCGAACGCCACGGCCTCCAAGCTATTCCGAGCGCAGGTCCTGCACCGGTGTTCCAGGCGGGGCATCCGCGCGCCATCGCTTGTCCAGGAAAATGAACAGAGGGCGCGCGACCGCGCGCACCAGTCCGATGAAAGCGATCAGCCAGGCCAGCAGCGCTATGTAAACAAAATATCGGGGGATCACATAAAGAAACGGCAGATCCATCGCGTGGGCCAGCTGAAACGTGCAGGCCGTGTACATGCCCTGAGGGAAGACCGCTCCCCAGTACAAGGGGTCATACGCTACGGGAAATCGCTTGTAGACATGCCTCCACATGACCAGGACGACGAGCATGGGAATCCACCAGGTTCCTGTAGCCCAATAAAACACCGTAAAACCCTTCAGGAACGGAGCGAGCGACGCGAGGAAGGGCGCCTCGGGCGAGTTGATGATCAGCAAAGTGCCCGCCAGCGTGGAGACGGCCATGGCCCCCATGTTGATCCAGTAGGGTGGCGCCAGGTCATCCGGCGAAAACCTGAAGAAGGTGTAACGGTAGAAGATGAGCGAGATCATCCAGATATAGAGCATGCCGCCCCACAACCACATCGACAGGGCAAGGAAGTTAAGCTCGAGCTTGTAAGGTTGTTCCCAATGCGGGGCGATGAGGGCGCTCAAAACCGAGATCGACTGGGTCGCGACCACGGCGAGCAGCCAGGCGCCGCTGATGCCCTTCTCCAGGGAAGGTTTGTCCTCCTTGACCGTGAATGCCGCGAAAATCGTATAGGTGAGACCGACCCAGAGCGCCAGCGCCAGCAGCCAAAGGCAGATCGCGACCTGGTAGTTTTGCGTAATCAGGACGAACTGGCTGCCGAGTACGCTGGACCCGGCGACGAAGGTGAAGTAGCCCGGGCCGCGCTGATGGTCGATCATGTCGCCAAGAAATCGGCGCGGATACAAGGCGATCCGCAGCAGATTAAGCAGCCACAGCACCAGATAGGCGCCGATATTGAAGCAGAACAGAGCAAGCGCGATCCACGCCATTCCGAGCAAATGGGCAGCGATGGAAACGATGCCCGTCGCCATGACCATGCCGAAGTAGGCCGGCGACAGACTCTCAATCGCTTCGAGCACGCCACTCAGCCGGGACAAAGACCTCGGCCTGCGCAGTTCTTCGGCGCGCGCAGCATCATGCATGATCCATTCCTGTAAGCACCGCCATACGGCTTTCGACCTGTTGCGCTCCGGCATTCTCACCTGGCCGGTCACAATGTTGTCGCTTTATATCATAATATGATATGTTCGTCCGGGAGCGGCGCGGATGCGGCATCGTCGCTTATCCAACCGGCGCGTAGCGGCAATTGCCGGTGCCTGCGCGCGCGGGGCCGTTCCGCATGCAGCTCGGGGCGCACATCGGCTTCGCGCAGCGCAATAGTACAAATGCCTGAGGCTCACCGAAATGGGTCAATCCACCAAGACCATCGAACTGGAGGTCCTGCGCTACCGCCCAGAGCAGGACGGCAAGCCGTTCGTCCAGACCTACAAGCTGCCCTATGCGGACGACTGGTCGGTCCTGCAGGGGCTGCAGTACATCAAGGATGATCTCGACGGCACGCTCAGTTTTCGCTGGTCCTGCCGCATGGCGATTTGCGGCAGCTGCGGCATGATGATCGACGGCGTGCCCAAGCTTGCCTGCCGCACATTCCTGCGCAATTCCAGCGCCGGAAGGCTGCGCATCGGGCCCTTGGCACACTTCCCGGCCGAGCGCGACCTCGTGGTGGGGATCGAGGACTACGTAAAAAGGCTCGAAGGCATCAAGGCCTATCTCATCCCGAAGGAAGCACGCAGCCTCGAGCAGGGAGAATATCTGCAGACGCCGCAGCAGCTGGATCGCTACAACCAGTTCAGCGCCTGCATCAACTGCATGCTCTGCTACGCGGCCTGCCCGCAGTACGGGATGAATTCCCGATTCATCGGCTCCGGACACATGGCGCTCCTGCATCGCTACAACGCCGATTCGCGCGACGGCGGGCGCGACGAGCGCATGGGGAAAGTGAACGAGGCGGACGGTGTATGGGGCTGCACCGCTATCGGCTATTGCTCGGTCGTCTGTCCCAAACAGGTGGATCCGGCCAACGCGATCAATATGTACAAGATCGAGAGCACCAAGGACTATCTCCTCGAATTCATTGCGCCGCGCGGGGCCGTCAACACAATGCGAACAACTGCAAGTCCATCCAGGAGGACCAAATGAAACCTGCCGCGTCGTTTACGCGCATTTTCAGTTGCTGCGCCCTTGCCTTGCTCCTTGGCGCCTGCAGTCCGGGCAAGCCGCCGGAGGACCCCTACGACCAAAGCAAAATGGACCTGAAGCCGACACCGGCCAAGGTATCGGCGGAACGCCACCAGGGCGCATTCGCCGAAGGCAGTTCGCTCAGCATGGGTGCCGAACTCAAGCCGCTCGATCCCACGCCGGTGAAGACCGTGCGGCTGGACACCACGCACAAGATCATCGAAATCGCGCCCGGCGTGAAGTTCAGCGCATGGACCTTCGGCGATCAGGTGCCCGGGCCGACCATCCACGCGCGCGTGGGCGACAGGATTCGCTTCAGCATGACCAACCGCAGCGACGAATCGGTGCCAGGCATGCACCTGACTGCGGCGCCGATGATGCACTCGATGGACTTCCATGCGGCCATGGTCTCGCCGCAGGACAAATACCGCTCGGTCGCGCCGGGCCAGACCATGGAATTCGAGTTCACTCTGAACTACCCTGGGGTGTTCATGTACCACTGCGGCACGCCGATGATCCTCGAGCACATCGCCTCGGGCATGTACGGCGCCGTCGTGGTCGAGCCGCGCAACGGCTATCCGACCAAGGTCGACCGCGAATATGTCGTGATCCAGAGCGAGTTCTACGCCAAACCCGATCCGCAGAAGCGCAAGCTCGACGGCCAGCCGCTCTACGTGCTCGACAGCGAAAACCTGAAGAAGGCCGCGCCGAATTACACCGTGTTCAACGGCGTGCACAACGGCATGATCCGGAAACCGCTGCCGGCCAAACCCGGAGAGCGGGTGCGCCTGTACGTGCTTAACGTCGGTCCGAGCAAGACTTCCAGCTTCCACGTCGTCGGCACCATCTTCGACCGCGTCTGGATCGACGGCAATCCGGACAACCAGTTCCGCGGCATGCAGACGGTGTTGCTCGGGTCATCGAGCAGCGCGATCGTCGAATTCGTGATTCCGGAGGCAGGCCAGTACATCATGGTCGACCATCACTTCGCCAATGCCTCGCAGGGCGCCATCGGCCTCATCGACGCTGGCGGCCCGAAGGAAGAGCGAAACGAAATCGAACACCACAACATGGCGGCGAGCGCGGTGCCGGACGACCCGGATGCGGTGAAGGGCAAGCTCGATTTCGAAAGCAAATGCCTCGCCTGCCACTCGCTCGGGCAGGGGCGCAAGCTCGGTCCCGATCTGGCCGGGGTAACCAGGGAGCGCAGCGACGAATGGCTGACGCAATGGCTGAAGTCGCCCGAAACCATGCTCAAGACGGACGCCGACGCCAAGGCATTGCTGCAGCAGTTCGCCAACGTGCCGATGCCGAACCAGAACCTGGGCGATACGGAGATCCGCCAATACCTCAAGTACTTCCACTGGGCCGACGCGCAGCCGGCGAGTCCCGCCCCGGCAGCGGGTGCGCATTGAGCCAACGCGGCATTTGGTGCGCCGCCGCGCTGCTGCTTGCGCTGCAGGGGACGGTCGCGCTCGCCTGCGGTTACTGCATCGAAGACAAAATCGCGGCGGTCTACGACTACGCCATCGTGACCCGGGCGCTAGGCCAGAAACATCAGCTCGTCTTTTTTGCCATCGACGGCAGGCTCGCACCCGGCGCCGGCACACAACGCGCGATCGAAGCGCTGGTGGAAGCGGCCGGTGCGGCGGACAGGGGCAGCGCACGCGTGTCGGTGGAGGCGGCGGCGCTGTCGCTCGCGTTCGATCCGCGGCGCATGTCGTTCGCGGCAATGCAAAAGGCGCTGGAGCGCAAACTGGCCGCGAAAAAGCTGACGCTGCTGCCCCTGCGCGTCATGGATAAGGCTGCAACGCTGAAAACCGCGCGATAGGGCTGTCGCCTCCCCGGCGCCGCGTTCCCGGCCGGCAGGAATGGGCTGCAGCCTTTAAAATGCACTCATGTCGGATGCAAGCAGCGACGACGCCATCCTGATCCGCGGCGCGCGTCAGAACAATCTCAAGAACCTCAACCTCGAAATCCCGCTGAACCAGCTCGTCGTGGTCACCGGCGTTTCGGGTTCGGGCAAGAGTTCGCTCGTGTTCGACACGCTCTACGCCGAGGGCCAGCGGCGCTACGTCGAGACGTTCTCGCCCTACGCGCGCCAGTTTCTCGACCGCATGGACAAGCCGCAGGTGGACCGCATCGAGGGCATCCCGCCGGCGATCGCGATCGACCAGACCAACCCGGTGCGCACGTCTCGTTCGACGGTCGGCACCATGACCGAGCTCAACGATCACGTGAAGCTGCTGTTCGCGCGCGCGGCCGAACTGTTTTGCCGCGGCTGCGGCCAGAAAGTGGCGCGCGACACGCCGGAAACGATCTACGCCGCACTGGCAGCGCGCGCGCAGACCGCGGGCGACCCGCGTCTGGTGATCAGCTTCCCGGTGGCGGTGCCGAAGAATTTCAGCGAAGCCGAAGTGCAGCAGCTGCTCGAAAGCCAGGGCTATACCCGCATCCATGCGCGCCGCGACGGTCTGCTCGAGGTGGTGCAGGACCGGCTGCGCTTTTCATCGGCGGAAAAGACGCGCGTGATCGAAGCGCTCGAGGCCGCACTCAAGATCGGCCGGGGCAAGGTGAATGTGTATCTGGCCGAAATAGAAGGGAAAACCGGGGACAGACCACCTTTTTCTCCTCCTTTTTCTCCTGCGGAAAAAGGTGGTCTGTCCCCGGTTTGGCGCTACTCGTCGGACTTGCACTGCGCCGAGTGCGACATTCATTACGCCGATCCGACGCCCTCGCTGTTTTCGTTCAACTCGCCCATCGGCGCCTGCGACAGTTGCCGCGGCTTCGGCCGCGTCATCGGCATCGATTTCGGCCTGATCGTGCCGGACGAAGCCAAGACCCTGCGCGAAGGCGCGGTGCGGCCGTGGCAGACGGCGAGCTTCTCCGAATGCCAGGACGACCTGGTGAAGTACGCCAACAAACGCGGCATCCCGCTGGATACGCCCTTCCGCAAGCTCAGCGCGGCGCAGCGCAAATGGGTACTCGAAGGCGAGCCGGAATGGAAGAACTGGCGCGCATCCTGGCCCGGCACCTGGTACGGCGTGCGCAGGTTCTTCGACTGGCTCGAGAGCAAAGCCTACAAGATGCACATCCGCGTGCTGCTGTCGAAGTACCGGGCGTACACGCCCTGCCCCGCCTGCGAAGGTGCGCGGCTCAAACCCGACGCGCTGCTGTGGCGCCTGGGCACGACGCAGGATGCGGATAAGGTCTTCGACATCTATAAGCGCTTCAAGCCACTCGGCGTCAACTGGAGCGAAGGGCAGCTGGCGGCGCTGCCCGGTCTCACCGTGCACGACCTGATGCTGCTGCCGATCGAGCGCTGCCGCAGCTTCTTCGACGCGCTGCATCTGCCAGCCCCCTTGGACCAAGCCACCGATCTGCTGCTCACCGAGATCCGCTCGCGCCTGTCCTACCTGTGCCAGGTGGGCCTGGCCTATCTGACGCTGGACCGCCAGTCGCGCACGCTCTCCGGCGGCGAGGTGCAGCGCATCAACCTCACCACCGCGCTTGGCACTTCGCTCGTCAACACCCTGTTCGTGCTGGACGAACCTTCGATCGGGCTGCATCCGCGCGACATGGGCCGGGTGATCGCGGTGATGCACCGGCTGCGCGACGCCGGCAATTCGCTGGTGGTGGTCGAACACGATCCGCAGATCATGTTCGCCGCCGACCGCATTCTCGACATGGGCCCCGGCCCGGGCGAGCGCGGCGGCGAGGTGGTGTCCTTCGGCACGCCGGACGAACTCAGGGCGGGGCACTCGCTCACTGCGCAATATCTCTCCGGCAGGAAGCGCGCCGACGCGGGCATCGCACCGAGGCCGCCCGATGCGAACGCGCCGCGGCTGCAGCTGCTGGGCGCCGCCGAGCACAACCTGAAGAACATCGACGTGGCCATTCCGCTTGGTCATCTGGTCTGCGTCACCGGCGTATCCGGCTCGGGCAAATCGACGCTGGTGCAGGACGTGCTGCACGCTGCGCTGCTGAAAGCGATGGGCCGGCCCACCGAAACGCCGGGCGCGCACCGCGCACTCGAAGGGGCCGGGCTCGTCGCCGACGTGGTCATGGTGGACCAGTCCCCGATAGGCCGGACCACGCGCTCCAACCCGGCGAGCTACGTCGGCGCCTTCGACGCCATCCGCGCCCTGTTCGCGGCCGAGCCCGCGGCAAAAGAGCGCGGCTATAGCGCCGGCACCTTCAGCTTCAATGCCGGCAACGGGCGCTGCCCGACCTGCAGCGGCAACGGCTTCGAGCACGTCGAAATGCAGTTCCTGTCGGATGTGTACCTGCGCTGTCCCGACTGCAACGGCCGGCGCTTCCGCGACGAGGTGCTGGAAGTGACGCTCACCGGTCACGACGGCAAGCGCGCGCTGTCGGTCGCGGACGTTCTCGAACTGACGGTAGCCGAGGCGCTTGCCTTCTTTGCCGGGCACGCGCAAGTGCAAGTCGTGCTTTCACCTTTGGCCGACGTAGGCCTCGAATACCTCAAGCTCGGCCAGCCGGTGCCCACGCTTTCCGGCGGCGAAGCGCAGCGCTTGAAGCTCGCCGGGCATCTGGTCGAAGCCGGCAAGAGCACACCCGCCGCGGGTGGCCTCGCGCGCAAGGGAAAGCTGTTCCTGTTCGACGAACCGACCACCGGCCTGCACTTCGACGACATCGCGAAACTGCTCTTCGCCCTGCGCAAGCTGATTGCCGCCGGACACTCCGTGGTGGTGATCGAACACAATCTGGACATGATCCGCGCCTCGGACTGGATCATCGACCTCGGCCCCGAGGGCGGCGACGGCGGCGGCGCGATCGTGTGCAGCGGCACGCCGGAGGATGTGCGCGCGCATGCCAGCTCGCACACCGGGCGCGCCCTGCGCGAGTACGAAATTTCCCTTGCACCATCGAAAAACCGGGGACAGACCACCTTTTTACCCGATAGAAAAACGTGGTCTGTCCCCGGTTTTGCCGGTTTTGATTGCATCAGGATCCACAATGCGCGCGAGCACAATCTGCAAAACGTCGATGTCGAAATTCCGCGCAAGCAGTTCACCGTGATCACCGGCGTGTCCGGCAGCGGCAAGTCGACGCTCGCGTTCGACATCCTGTTCGCCGAAGGCCAGCGGCGCTACCTGGAGTCGCTCAACGCCTATGCGCGCCAGTTCGTGCAGCCGTCCTCGCGCCCGGACGTGGACGCGATCTTCGGCATCCCGCCCACGGTGGCGATCGAGCAGCGCACCAGCCGCGGCGGCAGGAAAAGCACGGTGGCGACGCTGACCGAGATCTACCACTTCCTGCGCCTGCTGTATGTCAAGCTCGGCACGCAATTCTGCCCCGACTGCAATGTGGCGATCGAGCCGCAGAGCTTCGACGCCATCGCCGCGCGCATTCTGCGCTGCTACAAGGGGCAGCGCATCGGCCTGCTCGCGCCGCTGGTCACCAGCCGCAAGGGCTATTACACCGATCTCGCCAAGTGGGCCAAGGGCAAGGGCTACGACTTCCTGCGCGTCGATGGCGAATTCCTGCCTACGGCCAAATGGCCGCGGCTGGATCGTTTTCGCGAGCACGACATCGAATTGCCGGTGGCCGACCTGCGCATCACGCCCGTGAACGAGGCTGCACTGCGCGCGGCGCTGACGCGCGCGCTCGACTTTGGCAAAGGCATCGTGCACGTGCTCGGCGGCCTCGATCGCCTCGCCGATGCCGCGCACAAGTCGAAGGCGGCGCGCGTCGATCTCGCCCTGCCGCAGGCGATCTTTTCGACCAAGCGCGCCTGCCCCTCGTGCGCACGCAGCTTTCCCGAACTCGACCCGCGCTTGTTCTCATTCAATTCCAAACACGGCTGGTGCGAGTCCTGTCTGGGCACAGGCGTCAGGATTTCCGGTTACCAGGAGCCCGATTACGGAAAAGACCGCGATGCGAGCCGCGAGCAGGAGGACCAACGCCTGGACGCCTTCCTCGACGAGCAGCAAGGCGACGAGCCCTGCCCCGCCTGCGCCGGCCGGCGCCTGAACCCGGAAGCGCTGGCGGTGCGCTACCGCGGCCGCTCGGTCGCCGAGCTGGTGGCGCTGCCGGTGGCGCAGCTGGGCCGATTCTTCGGCGAGCTCGAAACCAGCGGGCGCGAAGCCGAGATCGCGCGCGATCTGGTGGCGGAACTGAATTCGCGCCTGGCGTTCCTGGCCGAAGTCGGGCTCGGCTATCTCGCGCTCGAGCGCTCCGCACCCACACTCTCCGGCGGCGAAGCGCAGCGCATACGCCTCGCGGCGCAGCTCGGCTCCAACCTGCGCGGCGTGTGCTACATCCTCGACGAGCCCACCATCGGCCTGCATCCGCGCGATAACGACATATTGCTCAATACGCTGCAGAAGCTGCAGGCCAAGGGCAATACCCTGGTGGTGGTCGAGCACGACGAGGACACCATACGCCGCGCGGCGCATGTGCTCGACCTGGGCCCCGGCGCGGGCAGCCGCGGCGGGCGCGTGGTGGCGCAGGGCTCGGCTGCGGACCTGATGGCGAATCCGGATTCCGTCACCGGACATTTTCTCAAGCATCCGCTGCGGCATCCGCTGCATCCGCCGCGCGCGGTCAGCGCAAAGTCGCCGGCGCTGGAAATCCTCGGCGCCGATTTGCACAACCTGAAGATCAGGCAGCTGCGCCTGCCGCTGGCGCGCCTGGTCGTGGTCACCGGCGTGTCTGGCAGCGGCAAATCCACGCTCGCGCGCGAGGTGCTGCACGCCAACCTTGCGCGGCTGGTCGCGCAAAAGCGCATATCGCCGAAAAAGCGCACACAGGTGCCGCTGTCGGGCTGCCGCGAAATCCGCGGCGCCGAACACATCGGGCGCGTGCTCGAAGTCGATCAGACGCCGATCGGCAAGACGCCGCGCTCCTGCCCCGCCACTTACGTCGGCTTCTGGGACGCGATCCGCCGCCTGTTCGCGGACACGACCGAAGCGAGCATGCGCGGCTGGAGCCCGTCGCGCTTTTCCTTCAACGCCGGCGACGGACGCTGCCCCGCCTGCGAGGGCCAGGGGATGAAGCGCATAGAAATGAGCTTCCTCCCGGACGTCAAAGTGCTGTGCGAGGTGTGCCGCGGAATGCGTTTCAACCTGGAAACGCTGATGGTGCAGTTCAAGGGAAAGTCCATAGGCGAAGTCCTTGCGATGAACGTGGACGAGGCGGTGGAGTTCTTCTCCGCCCATCCCTCCACCCATCACGCGCTGCGCCTGCTGCAGGACGTGGGCCTGGGTTACCTGACGCTGGGGCAGCAGAGCCCGACGCTCTCCGGCGGCGAAGCGCAGCGCATCAAGCTCGTCACCGAACTGTCGAAAGTACGCATCGACGCCGAAGGCAATGCCGCCGCGCGCCCGGGCCGCGGCGGCGCGGAAGGCCACACGCTTTACGTGCTCGATGAGCCCACGGTCGGCCTGCACATGGCCGACGTGGAGAAACTGATCCGCGTGCTGCACCGCCTGGTCGACGCCGGCAACACGGTGGTGGTGATCGAGCACAACCTGGACATCATCGCCGACGCCGACTGGATCATCGATCTCGGCCCCGAGGGCGGCGACGCCGGCGGGCGCATTGCCGCCGAAGGCACGCCGTCGATGCTCGCGCGCTCACCGGCGCGCTCGCACACCGCGCGCGTGCTGGCCGAATTCCTCGCCGAGCGCAGCTCGGCCGGGTGCGCGGCCGAAGCGGCATGAATTCAGCCTATCGCACGCGCTTGCTGATCATGGGCGCGGCCGGACGCGACTTCCACAACTTCAACGTCGTCTACCGCGACGACCCCGCGTTCGAGGTGGTGGCGTTCACCGCAGCCCAGATCCCGGGCATTGCCGGGCGGCGCTATCCCGCCGCGCTCGCGGGCGCGCTCTATCCCGAGGGCATAGACATCGTGCCCGAAGCGGAACTCGAAGCGCTGATCCGCGCGCGCGAAATCGAGCAGGTGGTGTTCGCCTACAGCGACCTCGCCCATGCCGACGTCATGCACCTCGCCTCGCGCGCGCTCGCGGCCGGCGCCGATTTCACCCTGCTCGGGCCGCTGCGCACCATGATCAGCGCCGGCGTGCCGGTGATCGCGGTATCGGCGGTGCGCACCGGCTGCGGCAAGTCGCCGGTCAGCCGCTGGATCTCGCGCGAGCTGCGCGCGCGCGGGCTGCGCGCCGCCGTGGTGCGCCACCCCATGCCCTACGGCGATCTCGCGCGCCAGGGCGTGCAGCGCTTCGAGACCATGGCCGACCTCGGACGGGCCACGTGCACACTCGAAGAG